>NZ_JJQL01000004.1:0-70070 GCF_000979975.1 Methanosarcina sp. 1.H.A.2.2 | reverse complement strand
TCGAGTTCCATTTTGTTACTCCAAGATATGGTAAGGGGAAATGGAGCAACTATTATATTTTTCCTGTGATTGAAAACCCATCAAATTTGAAGAGGATACCATTTGTCCGTTATTTAGATATACTATTAAAAAAGTTACTTTAAAGGTCTAGGGTTTCTCAAAGTGTAATTGTGCATATTGCACGTCTTTTTAAAACTGGGTTACTATATCTGAGGGAGATGTCTTGAAAAAAATCGATGGTCACTATGTAATTACTATATACTATAAAGGAACTTTTTATCCCTTCAGGATTAGTGGATCCATCCAGAAAGCTGTTTGAGTCAGTTTTGCGGCGAGAGAGTTGAAGTTCTATCAAAAGTAAAATTAAAATCATAAACCGTTGCATTTGAATCAATTTAATTTTTCTTCTGACATAAATCTTATATTACCTAAATTATATATCATATAAATTGTATCTCAGGCTAATTATATATTATACATATTATAAATTTGATTGCCAAAATGTGCCTCCCGAAGGAGATTACTATGAGTTCTCAGGATCGTCCTGTATCATCTTTTAAGTCTAAAATAAAATCCAGCTTGCCTTATACTCTGGCAGTTGCAGTAATTGGTTTTGTAGCCCTATGGATCCGAACACGTCCTTATGATTCGGTGTTCCTATCCAACGGGTTTGTAAGGTTCGGGGGTAATGACCCCTGGTACCATATGCGGACTTTAAATGTTCTGCTTGAAAATTACCCAAACAGGATGTTTTTCAACCCTATGACCAACTATCCTACGGGGAGTTACATCCATTTTGGTCCATTATTCGACCAGATGATGGCTCTTACATCTCTGTTTCTGGGAATGGGCAATCCCAGTCCTGAGCTTGTTAACTGGGTAGGGGCTTACTTCCCCGCAGTGCTCGGAGCCCTTACTGTCATTCCTGTCTACTATATCGGAAAACATCTCGGGGGACGTAAAACAGGCATACTGGCTGCAATTTTAATCGCCTTTGCTCCAGGGCAATTTTTGTCCCGTTCAATGATGGGTTTTACAGACCACCATGTAGCTGAGTCTCTATTCAGTACCTTTTTTATCATGTTTTTCATGCTGGCGTTGATCTCTGCAAAGAAAAAAGGGCTGCGTTTCGAGCATGTAATTACTAAAAATCTCAGTGTCCTGAAAGAGCCTCTGATATATTCTGTTATGGCCGGGGTCATGTATTCAGCTTATCAACTTTCGTGGCCTGGAGCTTCTCTTTTCTTATTGGTCGCTCTGGTTTATGCCGTGATCCAGTATATCATTGATAATTTCCATGGCGAGTCAAGTGACTACCTCGGGTTTACGGGTATAATCGCATTTTTAGTAAGCTCCATACTTATACTTCCCTTTGTCCACCCTGATATGGGTTTCTCAATGTATTATTATTCATGGTTCCATTTTGTCACCGCTATTGGAGCAATGGCAGGTTTTATAGCATTGAGTTTTATTGAGAGGGAGTTCAAAAGTAGAAATATAAAAGCCTACTACTATCCTCTGGCAATACTCGGAATTGGTGTTGTGGGACTGGTCGCAGCCAAAATTGCGGTTCCTTCCCTTTACTCGCTGGTCATAAGCGCTCCTCATTCAATTTTCGGGATCCAGACAGGCGGTCCTTCAACAATTGGAGAAGTATCCTCAATATTTTACGGCAGTGGGGTTTTTACCCTATCAAAAGTCTTTGGGAATTTTACAGCTTCAGGTTTCTTTGCTTCTCTCCTTGGGATTCTTTTCCTGACTGCAAAACTCTTCAGAAAGCCGAAGCCTGAAGGAGTACTGGTTCTTGTCTGGAGCTTTTTAATCCTTCTTACCATCTACGGTCAGAACCGTTATGCATACTATTATTCCATTAATGTAGCAGTTCTCAGTGCTTATGTAGGAGGCCTGCTGCTTGAAAAGGTAAAATGGAAAGAACTCGATGAAAAGTTCAGTTCCGATGTAAAATCTCCTGCAGATTTCCTGAATATCCTCAAGTTTATTAAAATAGAACAGATAGTTGCGGTTCTGGCTATAGCAGTCATTCTTATTTACCCTGTATACGGTTCTGCAATGGAAATGACAAAAGGTACTGGAGGTCCCAACGGGCCCTGGATCGAAGCTACTACGTGGCTCCAATCCTATACTCCTGACCCGGGTATGGATTATAACGCAATCTATGAAGCTCCCGAGGCCGGAGAACTTTTCGATTACCCGGATACTGTGTACGGAGTTATGTCCTGGTGGGACTATGGTCACTGGATCGAAACGATCGGGCACAGAATTCCAAATGCAAATCCTTTCCAGGCTGGAATTGGAGGGCGCAGGGGGAGCATAGACGAAGAGAACCAGCCCGGTTCTTCCACTTTCTTTACAGCCCAATCCGAAGAAGAAGCAACTGCAGTGCTTGAAGCCGTCCACCCTGACCCGGATAAAGCCGGAGCCCGTTATATTATCTCAGACGTCGAAATGGCCACAGGCAAGTTCTATGCGATGACAGCCTGGACCCTTGATTCCGAAGGATACTATCAGTCTTACTGGACAGGGAGCGGATATCAGTCCCTGCCAAGTACCCGCTACTTCAATTCAATGGAATCAAGGCTGCATATTCTGGACGGAAACGGCCTGAAGCAGTACCGGTTGGTCCATGAGACCTGGGCATATAAGACTCAGGAAGTAGGGTACAAACAGGTGTACAACTACCTCTTTGGAGGCAGTATTCCTGAGGCAGATACGGGTTATGTCAAAATTTTCGAATATGTTAAGGGTGCAAAAATAACCGGAACTGTTTCCCCGAACGAGACTGTTAATATAAACACGACAATTCTAACGGGCCAGGGAAGGACCTTTGACTATTCCCAGTCGACAACTTCGGATTCTGAAGGCAGGTATGAGTTTACTGTACCCTATTCAACCGAAGGTCCCATTTCCGGGGAAACCCAGTTCGATACTGCTCCGGCAGGTGCTTATGTAGTAAGTTACGGGAATACGACTACAGAAGTAAGAGTCAGTGAAGAAGCAGTATTGAATGGGGAGGAAATTAAAATTTGAACGCACATTTTTGTGCGTTTCTTTTTTCATGAGGAAATAGTTACATAATTTCTACAATGTGTGCTTATGCAGAATAAACGTTTGGCAGTGTGCCTAATTATCTGTAAAATCACAAATCTCAATAAGAGCCTGTCTTAAAATTCAAACCATTTCTACAATTGGGTAATGAACAACATCAACTTAAAAGTCAGATCATAAATTTTTCCGAAATTCAGGTCCATATTGGCCTTAAGTATAGTATTTTTTTCATAGTAGTTATGCACTCTATGTATAACATCAAATACAGTAAACATCATGGTTTAAATTTACAGTTTAGACATTTGACTGTTTAATGCTACTGTTTTTCAGTTCAAATGCATAAGCCCTATCCCAATTGTATACTCACATTTAATTTTAATACACTCTCTAAGTTATTGGCGACAAAATCCCGTCTCAAGAGAACCGAATTTCATTCAGTATGCAATAATTTTACTTTGAATTTACAGCAAATTCGCAACACTGCTTAACGGATATTTATTTAGTCTTTATCCAAAAAGATCCTCCATGGGTTTCTACCCCCTGCATACTTTTTTCATTCCATAATGGAGCTAATATTAAATTAAGTTTGGAATCTCTACTTATAAACGTATTTGGGAGGATTATCTCAAATTTATTTCCTTCCGCCAGAATATAAGTTGCTAAAAGATACTGTTCGGAATAATATCTTTTTATCCATTCTTTTGGGTAATCATAAGGAAGGCATATATCATGGAATTCAACAAAAACACCTGGTTTTAATCTTGTCAATATGTCTAAAAATACTGCTGTAACATCTGAATTCATAAATGCCCGATGAGAGTTGTCCACAAAAAGGATGTCTCCTGCTTCTAATTCCCTAAAAACCTCAGGGTCAACGTCTTCTACCGGCTCTCTTATAACTGTATCACATATCGTATTTATACTGGCTCTTGGATAGGGATCGATGGATGTTATTTTTGTCCTTAAATGATGATCTTTAATTGCTTTATTGGCAAATAATGTAGAATTTCCTGATCCTATTTCATAGTACCTTTTGGGATTATTCAAACATAATAATCCATATAATGCTACAGAATCGAGTCCAGGTAAATAACCATTGATCCATGATGGGCCTATATCACTATTGTCTAATTTATTTTTTCGTGGTATGCCTATAAAATTATTTTTGTAAGCCAAAAATGAGTTCAAGTATTCCTCATAGTTATTTCTATTTCTATTAATTATTCTATATAAATCTGGATGAGGAGGTCTACCGTAACCATATCTAGGTTTCGAGTTTACACGATAATCTAACCTTATAAACATACTACTTTTCATAGCACCATATATTTTTTTACAGATGTCGATCATTTCGCACACAACCTAATTTCAGAAATGTTTAGGCTCTTCGCTGTTTTATATGAGTTGATAATAATTGTGTAGTTAAAAGTTGTCTGCCAAAAAGACAAACATTAAGTCTGTATCTGATTTTTCACCATAACTATTCTCAAATATTGCATCTATTACTCACGCATTTAGGAAGTGGGTCAAATTGCCCACTCGAAACAGCGAAGAACCAATGTAAGTCTTTGTCTCAATTAATCAGTATACTATACTCAAGATTCAGTCAAATGTGAACTTTCAAAATTTATAACGTTTATAACATCCCAACCTTTATATTTTTTTTCTAATTATTTTTGCAAATATTTTTTGGTCTATGGAGGTTTCTATGATTGTTTATAGTTGGATAGTTACATATTCATTCATTCATTCATTCATTTCTCTCCGCCACTTAGATATACTATTAAAAAAACCTACTTCAAAGGTGAATTGTGATGGAAAACCCTATCATAGGCCGAGTCTGGAAATTCGGAGACGATGTCGATACCGATGTGATTATCCCGGGGAAATACCTGAGGACCAAGGACATGCAGGTCTTTGCGGCCCATGCCATGGAAGGCATTGATCCTGAATTCGCTAAAAAGGTGAAAGAGGGAGACATCATAGTCGCGGGAAACAATTTTGGCTGCGGCTCATCCCGGGAACAGGCCCCCCTTGCGCTCAAGTATGCGGGAGTATCCTGTGTTGTGGCAAAGTCCTTTGCAAGGATCTTTTTCAGAAACGCTATTAACGTGGGGCTGCCCCTTATGGAGGCTGATGTTGAGTGCCAGGAAGGGGACGAGGTCGAAGTTGACCTGCTCAAAGGCGAGGTCCGAGTTCCCGGAAAAGGGGTGTACAGAGGAAACAAACTGCCTGACTTCCTGCTCGATATGCTTACAGACGGCGGACTTGTTGCCCATAGAAAAAAAGTACAGAGCCAGCAGAATGAATAATAACTGCTTAAGAAAAAAATAATAACTGCTTAAGAAAAAATAATAACTGCTTAAGTAAGAATAATAATTGCTTAATATACCGTAACGAACTTGATTGAGCAAGATCACTTACAAGAAACAGGGTCGAGTCCGAGAAGCCGACCAGATCCAGTAATTACTCAAACAGCCGATACCTATGATTTTTCCTGATGAGTACAAACATGTGGGAGTAACAAAAGCCTTTCCCACAGGCACTGAAGAGTTAATTTATTTCCTTACGGAGTACCTGATCGAAGAAAGAGAAAATCCCGAAACCGGCAGCTCTGAGTATGCAGTTTACCATGTAATTAAAAGTGGAGAAGGGCTTCTCAGAAAGGTTGAGAGTCTCGAACTGCTTGCCTCCGGAGATGAGGTGGTCAGGTATGACAGGGAATTAAACATAAAAGACCGTTCCCTCCTGATCGAGACCGCATTAAAGCTCTGCACAGGGAAGGTGAACACTGTCATTTTTACGGGTGTAGACAGGCATGTCACAATTGTCCATGACCCTGACCCCTCCAGTATTCTTGAAATAGAGATCCTTGATGTTGCTCCCCCGGAGCCGTCCTGGCTTTCCCAGGTTGTAAGGAGACTTGAAGCCAGCGGAATTTTCGGGGATCTGCAGGTCAGGTTTACTGAAAAGATAATTGACCTCAGGCAGTTCGAAGGAGAAAACACAGTTTTTCCCTGCAGCGCATCGGGGCTTGAGGGGAAATGCCTTGACTCGGACGTGCTGACCGAAAACGGACACCTCCTCGTAGGGTGTGAGATCTCAAAGACCCTTTTTGAAATGCGTTTTCCGGAACTTGATTATTCCTTCGTAAATATCTGTCCTTTCAAGTCCGAAATAGTTGTGCCCTCAAAATCCTTTATTACGCGCTGCTGCAGGTCTGAAAAATCAGGGCTTGTCACAATCAATGGCTTTGAAGGGGCTGTTGTCCATTGGGGGGCATCGGAATTCCAGGTTGTTGAAGCGGTCCGGAAGCTTGTGAACCGGCTTAGGGGGAAAGGTTCAGAGGAAAAAGTGTAAGTATAGTTTCAGCCCCCCTTCCTCTCCCTCCCCTCACCATTAAATTTATTTAAGAGTCTTTCAGGTGCATTGCAATCACTTTTAAGTGCATTACAGGTACCTTTAAGTGCCAGGGATTCTATTATCCCGGAAAATCTGACATTCCCGGAAAACCCTATATAAAACGAAAATGGAGTAATAAATGTCTTTTCTAACCAGTTTCCTCTTAGCGCTCGGGCTTGCAATGGATGCTTTTGCAGTTTCCATGTCCAGCGGTACAACGATAAGGCCTTTTAGGCTCAATGATGCCCTGAAGCTGGCTGTTTTTTTCGGGGGCTTTCAGGCTTTCATGCCGGTGCTGGGCTGGCTTGGGGGAAGCGTAGTAAGCGGCTTTGTTTCAGACTATGCCCCCTGGATTGCATTCGGGCTTCTTGCCTTTATCGGGTGCAAAATGATTTATGAGGCACTTTACGGAAGCCCTGAAGGAAAGGTAAGTTCCCTTAACTATTCGTTGCTTTTCCTGCTTGCAGTTGCAACAAGCATAGACGCTCTTGCAGTTGGAATTAGTTTTGCGTTTCTTAAGACACCTATTCTTGAGCCCGTTATTATCATAGGCTGCGTGACCTTTTTTATGTCTTTCTTCGGGGCAATCCTCGGCTACCGGATAGGGCATTTCTTTGAACATGAAGTTGAAGTCCTTGGCGGCCTGATCCTTATAGGACTTGGCGGGAAAATCCTGGCCGAACACCTGCTCTGGATCTGAAAACTCTTTTTCTGGACCCCAAAAATCTGTTTTCAGGATCTGAAAACTCTTTTTTCTGGATCTAAAAGATCAACGTTGGAATCTTAAACAGTTACGCCAGATTCATATACTTCAAGCCATGATGCAGTATCATGAAACTGGCGGTAATCGAAGGTGACGGGATTGGCAGGGAAGTGATCCCTGCGGCTGTGGAAGTTCTTGATGCTTTTGGGCTTGAGCTTGAGAAAGTGCCCCTGGAACTGGGCTATGCCAGGTGGGAAAGAACCGGGATTGCAATGTCAGGAGAAGACATAAAAACCATAAAAGGGTGTGATGCAGTCCTTTTCGGGGCAGTCACTACTGTGCCTGATCCTAATTACAAAAGCGTGCTTCTTGCCATCAGGAAGGAACTGGACCTATATGCCAATGTCCGGCCTGTAAAACCCCTCCCCGGCATAAAGGGTGTTACCGGAAAAAACGATTTCGACTTTATCATTGTAAGGGAAAATACTGAAGGGCTGTACTCAGGGATCGAGGAAATAGGGCCTGACCTTTCCTGGACAAAGAGGGTAGTTACCCGAAAAGGCTCTGAGAGAATTGCAGAATACGCCTGCAAGCTTGCAAAACAGAGAAATAACAAACTGACCATTGTCCACAAGTCCAACGTCCTGAAGTCCGACAAGCTCTTCCTTGATGTCTGCCGGCAGGTTGCCAGCTCACATGGGGTGGAGTACAGCGACACGCTGGTTGATTCAATGGCTTACAGTCTTATGATGCGCCCCGAAAAATACGACGTTGTTGTCACAACGAACATCTTCGGGGACATTTTGAGTGATATGTGTGCGGCGCTTGTCGGAAGCCTGGGGCTTGTCCCGAGCGCCAACATCGGGGAAAAATATGCCTTCTTCGAGCCTGTGCACGGAAGTGCCCCGGACATCGCAGGAAAAGGTATTGCAAATCCGCTTGCTGCCATCCTCTGCGTGAAGATGCTGCTTGAATGGATGGGCAACCCCGGAGCCTCGATCATTGATAGGGCAATAGCCGATGTGCTTCAGAAAAATATTATTACTCCTGACCTGGGAGGAACTTCCACAACTGCGGAAGTGGGGCATGCGGTTGCAGAATATGTGAAATATGCACTGAAATAAGCTGGTTGAAATTAAACTGCATTGAAATAAGGCTGAATAAGGCTTTTTCCTTTACTTCAAGCGGGTATTTTTATACCTTTACATCTATTTTTTTATTATGCAAAGTAACTGGAAGCTTTGCTTAAGAGTAACGGGGGTTTTATTCTGCCAGAGTTTTTCGATGTTTCACAGCTTATTACTGAAGGGATGGTTGTATATCCCGGAAATCCGAAACCTTTGATCGAGAGGTATGCATCCGTACCGAAGGATAGGGTAAATGAGTCTATTCTGACCCTGGGAAGTCACATAGGCACGCACGTTGATTCAAGGCTGCATGTTCGGGACGGAAAAGAAGGAGTTGCATCCCTACCTCTTGAAAGCTTTTATGGGAAATGCAGGGTTTTTGATCTTGTCCATGTGGAAGAAGAGATCCACAGGCAGGATCTAGAAGGGTTTCAAATCGGTCCTGGGGACATAGTGCTTCTCAAGACCAGAAACTCTACCCTTGGATACGTGAAATTCCGTGAGAACTACGTGCACCTGAAAATGGATGCAGCCGAATACCTTGTCAATGCAGGAGTCAAGACCCTGGGGTTTGACTATCTCAGAGTTAAAAAGCTTGAAGGGGACGATGAGGTTCATGAACTGCTTATCAATAACATGACTTTGTTTGAAGGCCTCAACCTTGCCGGCGTTCACGAAGGGGAATATACGTTCCTGGGTTTGCCTCTTCTTATAGACGCGGACGGGGCTCCGGCCAGAGTCATACTGGTAAGAGAATAACTGCTTCAAAGGGTCAATATAAAGTTATTCTCCCATCCTTCTCTTTTTTTAATTCTAATTTATTTTTTCCCTGTTTCGGTCCTTAATAAGTTCATCCCAAAAGCTATTTTATTCTTAGCCATAAGAGTTTTCGGAATTGCTTTCACAATCAGGGGCTGAATCAATTGTTTGAAGTACAGGGTTCAAGAAGCAAATTTTGAATATTAAGAGGAGCTCAATAACTGTTTTTTCCTTCCTGACTTATTCACTTCTGTTCAATTCCGTTTGAACCTCTCCTACATTAATTTATAAAGAATGAGAACTGTTCCTAACCGTTCCTAACACCGGGCTTTCTTAATACACAACTTATAAAAATAAATCACCGAGTTAATTCCCTTGCCCATACAGAACTTCTATCTTCAATTTCTTAAATGTTTGTAAGTTCATCTCTAAATATACTAAAAAAATTTATAATATCAACAACAAGAATTCTTACTAAATATCCGGTGAGGACTATACATGAATAAAAAAAGTTTTTTGATTGTTTTAATTCTTTTCTCAGTTACTTTTGTTTCCGGTTGCACCAGTCATGGCGATGACTTTTCCGAAAAATCCGGTAATATTGAGAAACCCGACAATATTGGGAGCAATGCGGACTCAGCTTCAGGTATTCGCGGCAGTGAAATTGACGTTCTCTATCAGGTCTCAACAATCGACGCCCTGCTTCAGGGCGTTTATGATGGGGTTCTGCCAGTTGCGGAACTTGAAACCCATGGGGACTTTGGTATAGGAACCTTTGACGGGCTCGAAGGGGAAATGCTCGCCCTTGATGGCAATTACTATCAGATAAAAACAGATGGAATTGCCTATCCTGTATCCGGGGAAATGACAACTCCTTTTGCCACTGTCACCTACTTTGAAGCCGATGAAAATTTCCGGTTTGAGGAACCTGCAAACCTTACCGAACTTGAAGACTTCCTTGACCTTAACCTGCCTTCGGAAAACCTTTTCTACGCGGTCCGGGTTGACGGGAATTTCTCTTACATAAAAGCACGAAGCGTACCAAAACAGGAAAAACCATATCCAAAACTTGCAGATGCGGTATCCACCCAGTCTGTCTTCGAATTTGAAAACATAAGCGGTACACTGGTAGGATTCAGAGCCCCTGAATACGTGAAAGGTGTAAATGTGCCGGGGTATCACCTTCACTTCATTACAGGGGACCGAAATGCAGGTGGGCATGTCCTGGACCTTGAGATGGAAAACGGAGATGCTACCCTTGACATTACCAGCGCATTCTTCATGGAACTCCCCACCAGCGGAGACTTCTATGACGTGGAACTGGGTCAGGACCTTCAGGCTGATATGGAAAAGGTTGAAAAGTGATCTCAAGCTTTCACTTTTATATGCTTTCCTTCGTTTTTTAAAGGGAAATTTCCCCCCTTCCCCTTTTATTTCTGTTTTATTCTCCTTACTTCTGCTAATTTTTTCCTTTACTTTCCCCTCACTTACATTCTATTTTTATCTTTTTTTCCTTCACTTCTTCTTAATTTAATTTCCTTTTTGCCCTTATTTTTCTTGTAAATTTTTAGGTATGTTTGGTCTGTTTTTCTTTCTTTTATTTCTTCTTTATTTTCTTCTTTGTCTGATTTTTTTGTTGAGAAATGAATCTCAACATTCCGCCTGTTCATAGAGGGTTTGCAGCTTTTACTATCCTGATTACTATTTCTGATACAATTGTTAACTCAATTCTGGCCTTACATGTTCGGTACTGAAACTTTCATCTTCAGGTTCATTCCCGGTATATCCCCTAACTGTCCGGAAATGTCGGTGTTTCTGAAGCTTTCAAACTGTTCATAGTACTGAGCGCGTTCAACCAGTCCTCTGAATATCTCTTCCATTGTATTCACCTCTATTCCCAAAAACTACTTCAGTATTTATTAAGCTCCGCCAAGCAGGGTGAAAGTATTTTTTGATGGAGTCCAGGAGATGGAGGTTTCAAAATCTATATGGTTACCAGGCCTGAAAATATCTCAAAAGGGGGGGGTCAGAAAGAGCCTCCTGATAAATTCCCCGGAGAATAAGAATACCTCAAAAAAGAGTTTTAAATAAAAGAGTTTTAAATAAAAGAGTTTTAAATAAAAGAGTTTAAAATAAAAAACTAGAGGGAAACTGGTTTACTGTTCTTTTGCAAGAGCTGCAAGCTGCTCTCCAAGTTTTCTGCATTTCTCCAGTTCTTTTTCATATGGCCTGTACCTTACCTGCAGTCCGGGTTCCAGTACCTCTATTCCTGCATTTTTTAATTCCTGTTCTATTGTTTTTACTGCTCCTCCTCCCCAGCCGTATGACCCGAAAGCCACAGCTTTTTTCTTCTGGGGGCGCAGGCCTTTTATGTATACCAGGAAGTCTCCGACTGTTGGAAAGATTCCGTTATTAAGGGTCGGTGAGCCTACTGCAAAGGCAGCTGCATCGAGCATCTCTTCCATTATATGGCTCCGGGTGTTTTTCCGGAGATTAAGAAGTTTGACCTCAACTCCCGCTTCCCGGACAGTTTCTGCAATCTCGTTTGCCATTATTTCCGTGCTGCCCCACATAGTATCGTAGATGACAAGCACTTTTTCCTTTACTTCCCCATTAGCCCATGCCCTGTATGCCTCAAGGATTTTTTTGAGGTCCTGTTTCCATATAATTCCATGGGAAGGGGCTATCTGCAGAGGCTCTACTCCCATGTTTTCCAGTACTCCCAGAAAGCGAAGAAGCGGCATGTGAAATGGCATCAGTATGTTTGCATAATACTCGGCAGCTTCCGGGATAACATCCCCTACTTCAAAATCATACCTCTTTGAGGTGGCTATATGCTGCCCGAAACCATCGTTTGAGAAGAGGATCCTATCTTCTTTCAGGAAAGTTTCCATGCTGTCAGGCCAGTGCAGCATTGTGGCTTCCAGGAACATGAGGGTCTTGCCTCCAAGGTCCAGCTGGTCGCCGGTCTGCACAACCTCAAGGTCCCAGTTCTCGCTGCCCGAGTCTCTGAAGTAGCCATTAAGGATGTCGACGCCCCTTCTTGTAATGAGGATCTTTGCATCGGTTTGTTTTTTGAGCTCTGCCAGGGAACCCGCATGGTCAAGTTCCATATGGTTTACTACAATGTAGTCAAGCTTTGAAGGGTCGATTATCCGGGTAATACGCCTGAGCATTTCCCCTGCAAAGGGAGCCTTTACGGTATCGATAAGGGCGGTCTTTTCCCCAACAACAAGGTAGGAATTGTAGGTTGTCCCACCAGGGGTGGTAAACCCGTGAAAGTCTCTGCCGTTCCAGTCGATTGCTCCTACCCAGTAAACTCCCCTGGCAAGTTCGACGGCTCCGTCAGTTTTTTCGATTTCCATATCCTCACAGCCCTCTCAGTTTTTTTCAGGTCTGCATCCGGAACTGAGTTACATTTTCAAGATAGCTGTCAATAATCTCGTAGTGGCCTCTTTCGTACCTTGACAGCATCTCAAAGAATTTTTTCTGAGTCTCGTCTTCGATTCTTTTTGCCATTTCCGAATAAAAATCCTCACTCTTTCTCTCATGTCTCATGGCTGCAAGAAGAATGCCTGTCTCTCCAGGGGTGATCTCGCCTACTTTTGTTCTGCTGACATCGAATTCAGGGCTGAAAGACTGCCCACTTGGGACTTCCGTACTGATCGCGGGCAGTTCTTTTTTATCACGGTACCCTTCGAGGTAGCCAATATGCTTTACTTCCTCGCCTGCAAGGTGTTCATAGAGTTCCTTGAATTTCGGGTTGTCCATTAAGGTAGCCTTCTGCAGATAGAAGTCCCTTGCTTCAATTTCTCTCTCGATTGCCAGAGCTATGGCTTCTTCAATCCCTTTAAGATTTCTTACTTCCTCTACTGTATCCTGATATGAACTCTTCATACCTTTTACCCCCCTTAGAACCTGATTTTCAGGTTTCCCCTAATTTAAAGTGTTTAATCTCCAATTTCTTTCCTTGCTTTGTGTTTCTTTTGTTCTTTCACTTTCAAGATTATATCTTCAGAAGGCCGTTCAAGCCCAAATAAATCATAAATCTCATATGGACTGGCAAGTACGGTTATGTTTTCCATCTGCGCAAGTTTTTCCGAGTTTGTAACATCTACTTCGCGCATACTTAGCTCAAATGCTCTCCCGCTGGGTGCAGCAGTTTTTACAGTTCCCCTTTTCTGGTCCACAGGCAGGATGAAAATAGGCGTTTTTCCTTTTGCGGTCTGAGAAACCGCATTTGTAACAAGGGTATCTGCAATCCCGTACACGATTTTTGCCACTGTATTGGCAGTTGCCGGGGCTATGAGCAGGAAATCATAATGTCCCATCTGCAGTGGGCCTGCAATGAATGGGGAGTTGGGGCCTGCATCTACTTTGAAGTTAGGGAAATCGTTCTGGATTTTGTCCCACAGGTGATACCATTTCATCACGGTTTCGCCCTCTTTGGACAGGAAAACCATTGTTTCAACGCCTGTCTGGTTCTTAATGTCCACCAGAATACTATAGGTCTCAATCATCTGGTCTCCGGAACCTGTAATTCCCCATGCTATGCGTTTAACTTTCTTGCTTAGCGGTTCTACCAAAATAACACCCTCCTTAAGGTTTCAATCTAATCTCTGCATTCCCTCATTATTCTAATTGATTTGATTTCTTAAACTATTATTCCCCTGAAACTTCCGATCTTTCTTAATTGATCTATCTCCCTGAGTTCTGTCCATTAGCCTGATTTACTGTTTGTCCTTAAGCCCAACTCTGGTTTTAAGTGACCAGTTATGTCTCATCTGCCTGAGAGGTACAGCTCATCCTGAGTTTTCAGTCCTGCGATGGCTTTTTACCTTCTTCTCCAGGGTTTTCGGGTGCCGGGGTTTCAGACTCTTCTACGGAAGCTGCTGTCTTTACGAGTCGGGCTGTCTGGATGAGCCTCTTAAGGGTTTTTTTAAGGCTCCGCATACCTTCCGAATCTTCTGAAACCCCTTCTGCTCCCTTATCCTTTGACCAGAAGGTCCCTCCCAGGTTTGCTCCAAAGGAACCCCCTCCAACAGGGATCATTTCATTAATTACATAAAAGTTAAGAATAGTCTGGATAGCAGGCTCCTGCCCGCCTATCCTGTCCCCTCCGTCCGCTATTCCCATTCCGACCTTATTTAAAAAGACCTTTGGGTCTCTGGCGACGACAGCTCTGCAGCGGTCCATAATCGTTTTTGTCTGGGCGCTTACGGTTCCCTGATAGACAGGAGTGCCTATAATCCAGGCATCTGCCCAGATCATTTTGTCGTACAGCTCAGCCGCAATATCGTCTTTATGGACGCAGCCTTCCTTTTTCTTAACACAAAAATCACAATGGATGCAGAAGTTTAACTTTTTCCCTTTGGAGGAGAAATAGTCAGTCTCTGCACCGTATTTCTCTTTTGTAATCCTCAGGGCTTCCTGAACCAGAAAATCAGTCGCCATATTCCTGGGACTTCCCGATATTCCCAGAATCCTTATTGGTTTGGTTTCGGTTTCTTGCATGTCCCCTCGCCTGTATTTCTTATAAAAGCTAAGTATCTAAAATAAAAGCTAATATCAAAAGTTAAGCATCTGCTCAAATATGTCTATATGATAGTATGTCTTCAGGGCAATAATCTTATGCCTGAATGCTTTTAGCCCTAATTTTTAACGTTTGTCTTCTTTTTGTCTTTCTTTTTATCTCTTAAGCCTTCTGAAGGCGCTACCCAGAATGAGTGCAATTCCCGTTCCGATAATTCCTAAGCCTGGAGTTGAAGACTTTTCCTCGTCGGGGTACGCTGCCATATCAATCACAGGCACTGAATAGGCTCCTTCACCGAAAAGCTCGTCAATATGCTCCTGAGCAGCCGATCTGTAGTGAAGAACCGCCTTTGTGCTGATAGGATTGGAGGCATTTTCAGGCATTATGAATGAATGCTTTTCAACTACAGATTCTTTCGGGCTTATTCTGTTATCGGAAAGGATACTTTCTGCTTCCCATACTTTTACTGTGGGGTTTCCTTCAGAGTCCGCAAAAACCGTGTGATAGACCGTTGCTCGAGGGTCAATTATCCCCTTTTCGTCAAGTTCCCCTGAGTGATATATTTCCTTTCCTTCACCGTCCAGTGCAATAAGCTCAAGCCAGATTTCCCGCTCTTCAGTAACCCCGGTTGGAATTTTGTGTCCTGCCCCTGTATTTGTAATTTCTACCTCCATTTCCACATTTTCTCCCGGTTCTGCCGAATCAGGAGCTGTTACCTCAAGCTCTGCAGCGTGTTGAAGATACTCAATAGCCCTTTTTTCGTGCCTTCCTTCTCCCATAATGCCTGTTACGAAAGCGTTTGCGCCCACAAAGTTATGGGTATACACATGTTCCCTCTCCGGGCCTGTTGAGGCAGCTTTTCCAGGGTTTTCTTCGAAGCCGACGATTCCGGGGGTCATATGGCAGGCCTGACAGGTCACTCCTTCTTCAGCATATGGGCTTTCTTCCCATTCTGTATAAGTGGCGGCAAGAGTCAAATTATTTACCGGATGGTAGATATTGTGGCACATGCCGCAGTATCCGGACTCGTTATAAAACTCGTGCGCTTCGATCTCATGGGAAGGAGACTCTGCATCGGCCCTGTTTCCCCATTTTACATCTCCGGGCTCAAGGACATAGGGAGCGTTTCCTATCCCCTCGCTTTCGGCAACTGAGTGGCAGAAATCACACTGTACTCCTTCTTTTGAAACCTCGCTCAGTTGAGAACCGTCGAGGGGAGGGATTTCAGCCGAAACCACTCCGATGGGCGTATGGCAGCGAGAGCAAAACTCAGGAGAAAGACCCTGGGCTTCTGCAGCTACACCGTATTCCTGAAGCATTGCCTGGTAAAAGAAGTCGCTGTCCGCATTCGAATGCATTGAGCCATCCCATTCTCCAAAGCTGCTCCCGTGGCAGTTGGAACAGATGCCGGATTTCGAAAATTGGTCCGATGTAAAGTTTCCAGGTCCGCCTGGTTCTGCAGCTCCGGTAGATGCACATACGAGTCCTGCAAAAAAAATAGTAGTAATTAGAATTAGAAGTTCCGTGCTTTTCACTGACGTTCCCCCCAGACTATGTCCTCAGGTTTTCAGGTTTTCCAGGTGCACGTTTGCTTTTTTCCCCGGAGATATTCTTTAGACTTATTGATAATAGTTCACTCTTCACATGCTATAGTTAGTCGAATTTTAAGGAACAGTGAGTTAGTGGTGCGAATATAATCCGTTACTTGCAGAGAAGTGCGCCACCACTACTTTAACTGCAACTTTGATTTAAAAAAATATAATTTTGGAATGTAGTTTTTTATTTATTTTAAATGTGGCTTTCACATTTCTTTCAGCAGTTTAAGAGCATTCCTGCATGCAGCCACGGCAGGAGCACCTGAGGTGATGAAGATGACTTCCATCGTCTCCATAATCTCTTCTTTGGTAGCCCCATTTTTGAGCGCACTTTTCATCTGGGATACTGTACAGGACTCACACTGCTTTGATGCCACAACTGCAAGGGCCATAAGGATCTTTACTTTGGCCGGGAGGGCTCCGTCTGTCAGAATTTTGTGGTCGCATCTTCTGTATTTGTGCAGGAATTCCGGATCAAGGTCCCCAAGTGTCTCCAGAATTTGAGGGGTGAACCCCATTTTTTCTCCCATACTCTCGAGTATCTCTTTGTGTTCTGTCATTCTTCTACTCCTCCGCTCCGTTATTATAGCTACCAATTAGTTACTTCTGATTACCAATTGGTTATTGATTTTGATTATATTGATTTTGATTATATTGGCATTTATGTTGATTATTACTTAATATTTATCAAATATATATATTCATGACCCTTAATTGCCATACCCGGGCTTCCCATGTCGCCTTATAAATGGTCTGCCAAATCGTCTTTTTAGACGCAGAACCCGTCTTCAAGAATGGAGCCGATGCATTCCTGACACATCATCCTTGGAAGGCCCTTCTTTAGCGTCTTGTGGGGCAGCGGGTATCCTCCTCCCTTCATGGGGAATTCTACCTGCTTGATGTGTTCCATGCAGAGGCCCTTTCCGCAGACGATGCAAACGCCTACTGCTTCACTATCCTTATTTTCTTCAATGCAATCGTAACATTTCAGCATTCTAGGCCACCTCAACAAACGTCATTAAACAGACAGTTTTCTTTCAGGGCTTCATGGCAGGGAATACAGACAATTCTTTTGATGTGTTCCCGGTCAGGCTTAAGTTCAACAGGATAGTCGCCTTCCCACGCAGGAGTTTCCTCGTGAATAAGGTGCTCTTTGCAAACCCCTCTCCCACATACAATACAAATCCCCACAGCATCCGTGTCTTTGCCCTCTCTGGCACATTCATAACACTTCATCACTTTCCCTCCGAATCAGGAAATCCTGTTTTTATTCGTATTTTATCCGAAAATTTTCAGGTCTTAGATCTCATAAACTTATCATATGAGAAAATTTCTGACTCTTTTATTATTCTTCTATGAGGGTCATGTCTTCTCCGCAGCAAACAAGCGTTCCGCCTCCGACTTCTGTTACGATTACTTCATTGCCGCAGATCTCACATCGGTACTTTTCTCCTTTTCTGGATACAGCCATAGCTAATTCACCTCCTGTTTTTAGTTTAAAATTATCAAAACTTTTAAGCGGGCTTTCCCCCTGCCCTGTAATTCCCGGTACTCACTCCGGATTTTATCAACACTCCTATATATTAACCATTCTTTGTATATAATTGTAAGGATTTTTAAAAACGTAACATAAATTTTTCCCTTCTATCCAAATCGGTTTTATTTTTTTCATACATCTTTATCCTGGGCTTTAAGGTGTTTTCTTCTCTTCTTTTCTTCAACTGTAAACCCAATATTTGTCACTTGCTAAACAGGGTAAACTCTGCAAATTTCGGCACCCCACATTTTTATAATATAAACCTTTTCCTAGTTCCAGAAGAAAAACTTCCTTTAAAATAAGCTAATTATTCTTTTTCCTGCACCTTATCAGTACCGTTTGAAATATGGCTTGAAAATGTCCTGTTCTGGAAAAGGTTTATAAGGTTTGATTATTTCATTTTGAATGAATCAGGTCTTAAACCGGTCTTGAACAGGTCTTGAATAGGTTTTGAACAGGTCTTGAACAGGTCTTGAATAGGTTTTGAACAGGTCTTGAACAGGTCTTCAATTTAAAGAACTGTTTTAAAAATTGTTTTATCAAGTTTTTTATATACATCTCATTTAATACAGTTAATTATATATAGATTCTTAAATACTGTTATGTGAATTATAGTTAAAGGTTGTAGTTATCATCAATTATAATTGATGATAATTATAATTTGTAACATATTTATATATGGGGCGAATAACAGACCCATCTAGCCATTAAGCAGTAGTTAAAAGGAGTTATCAAAGATGAAGTTCGGAATAGAATTTGTACCGGCCGATCCTGCTTTAAAGATCGCATATTACGCAAAGCTTTCAGAACAGCAGGGATTCGACTACGTCTGGATCACTGACCACTACAACAACCGTGACGTATATTCCACTCTTACCGTTCTCGCTCTGAACACCAATAGCATCAAGATCGGCTCCGGTGTTACAAACTCCTATACCAGGAACCCTGCAATTACAGCATCCAGCATTGCTTCAATTGCTGAAATCTCAGGCGGTAGGGCAGTCCTCGGTCTCGGACCCGGAGACAAAGCAACTTTCGATGCCATGGGCATTGCATGGGAAAAGCCTCTTGCAACCACCAAAGAATCAATCCAGGCTATCAGAGGTTTCCTTTCAGGCCAGAAAGTCTCCATGGACGGCGAAATGGTCAAGTTCGGAGGCGCAAAACTTGCTTTCAAAGTTGGAAACGTCCCTATCTATATGGGTGCCCAGGGCCCCAAGATGCTCGAACTTGCCGGTGAAATTGCAGACGGTGTCCTGATCAACGCTTCTCACCCGAAGGACTTTGAGGTCGCTGTGGAACAGATCCGCAAGGGTGCCGCAAAAGCCGGCCGTGATCCAAGTGAAGTCGATGTTACCGCATACGCCTGTTTCTCCATTGACAAAGACCCTGCAAAAGCAATTAATGCTGCAAAGGTAGTTGTCGCCTTTATCGTTGCAGGCTCCCCTGACCTTGTCCTTGAGCGCCACGGCATCCCGGTCGAAGCCAAGAAGCAGATCGGTGAAGCTATTGCCAAGGGAGACTTCGGTTCCCTCATGGGCGGACTTGTTACCCCCCAGATGGTCGAAGCCTTTGCAATCTGCGGAACTCCAGAGGACTGCATGAAGAGGATTAAAGACCTTGAGGCAATCGGAGTAACCCAGATTGTCGCCGGATCCCCTATCGGTCCTGACAAAGAAAAAGCAATAAAGCTTATAGGCAAAGAGATCATTGCAAAGATGTAATTTTATTACATCCTGCATAACCATTTTTTATTTATTTCGTTATATTTTTAAAAACATCTTGCCGATAAGGCAAGCTTATCAAGGCATTGGAGGTAACTGATTGCCACCAAAGATTGCAGAAGTCATTGACTTTGACGTATGCGCAGCCTGTGGGGCATGCGAGGCCGTGTGTCCCATTGGGGCTGTTACCGTAAAGAAGGCGGGTGAAATTCGAGATCCGAACGATCTGGGCCTGTATGAGAAAGGGGCCGGATACCAGGTTTGTGAAGGTTGCTTAACCTGTAGTCGGGTCTGTCCTGTAGTGGACGGCTTCATCGACAACGAGCTTGCAAACGTGCGTAAGTTCTTTGGTGCAAAGTCAAAGGACAATGCCGGCAGCCAGGATGGAGGAGTATCCAGCGGCATCCTCAAATCTCTTTTCAGGCAGGGTAAAATCGACTGTGCAGTTGGGATTACCAGAAATGAGAAGTGGGAGCCTGAAGTGGTCCTGCTGACAAGTGCAGAAGATGTGGAACGGACAAGAGGGACAAAGTACACATCAGACCCCGTTCTTGCAGCGCTCAGGGAAGCCTTCGAAAAGTACGACCGGATTGCAGTTATTGGAGTGCCCTGTCAGGCCCATGCTGCACATCTGATCCGGGAAAATGTAAACGAAAAGATCGTGCTAATTGTCGGATTGCTCTGTATGGAAAGTTTCCATCATGATGTCATGCTTGAGAAAATCATCCCTGAATTCCTTAAGGTAAATGTCGAAGACGTCCGGAAGATGGAGTTCACCAAGGGTAAGTTCTGGGTCTACACCAATGACGGTGAGGTTCACTCCGTACCCATCAAGGACATAGCCAAGTTTGCCCGAAACCCCTGCCACCACTGCTGTGATTATACCTCGGTCTTTGCCGATATCTCAGTAGGTTCTGTCGGGGCTCCTGACGGGTGGAACTCGGTCTTTATCAGAACCGATGTCGGAGAGAAGTACTTCGATATGGTCCGTGATGATATGGAGATCATGGAAGACCCCAAGCCGGGCCTCGAACTTGTCGGAAAGCTTATCGATATGAAGCGTAAGGGCAATGCTGAACATTTCCTCGAAGTCTGCGAGAAGTTCAGCTTTGAGACTGGAATCCGCAACGAAACGATCTAAAGAAATTTAATTAAAAAAGAGAAACCCAGTACAAATTCGAGGTTGGACCCGAATGACACGAGCTTTCTATATCGGACGTTTTCAGCCGTATCATTTCGGGCACCATGCCGTAATTACGCGGATTGCAGAAGAGGTGGATGAACTGGTTATAGGCATCGGAAGTGCCCAGAAAAGCCATGAAGCCACCGACCCGTTTACTGCAGGGGAACGGGTACTGATGCTCTATAATGCGCTTGAGCACCTCCCTATCCGTCATTACGTCCTACCCATCGAAGATGTCAGGTATAACTCTATCTGGGTCCACCACGTCGCATCCAGAACCCCTCGTTTTGACGTGGTGTACTCGAACAATCCTCTCGTCATCCAGCTTTTCCGGGAAGCCGGGTTCTGTGTTAAGGAGTCCCCACTCTATATCAGGGAAAGGTACTCTGGAACTGAAATCAGGAGGCGGATGACTGCGGGAGAAAAGTGGGAGCACCTTGTCCCGAAACCTGTTGTAGAAACAATCAAAGATATCGATGGAGTAACCCGTCTCAGGAATGTTTCTGCAAGCGATAACAACTTTTCTCTATAATGTTTTTTCTTACTTTTCTCTATAATGTTTTTTCTTACTTTTCTCTATAATGTTTTTTCTTACTTTTCTCTATAATGTTTTTTCTTATAGTGCTTTCTTTCATAATGGTTTGTTATAATTTTGTCATTTAATGGTTCTTTTGAGCCCTCTAAACACCAGCATATTCTTAATTTTATTTTATTAATAACATTTAAAAGTTAATGGCCGCACATATCACAATATTTTTTCTCTAATCGAAAAATTTTTATAAAAGATGGAACTATCTACATTCAGCATACTCTCTAATATTATTCAATATATGTTCGATTATTTATTTGCCTTTTGAGGATGATGTGTTCTAAATTTTAACCTGTATTTTACGTATTGGTTTTATTTGTAATTGAGCATAATCTCGAAAATGCACTAGGTGATTCTACTATATTGAAAAATATCTCAGTATGCCTAAATTCTAAACTATATAATTATATTAAAACCGTTTGTTGCAAAAACACACCTAAAAATCGCTTAATCATAGTAACATATTTTACTCTTTAAATTCCTGTTTTTAATCTGGAAGAGTATGTTTTATTAAACAGTAAAAACCGGATTAGAAACCAAACATCTTTAAAATATTTATGATTAAGTGACTATTATGGAGGATGTAATAATGCTAAAATTTGCGTTTGATAAATGGATGAAGGTACTGTGTATTTTCACATTAGTCTTTTTTGTCCTGTCAGTGACAGGAGCAGCATGCAGTAGTAGCAGCAGTACAAGTAAATATAAAACAGATGCAATATCTGATACATACAAAGTACCTGCCAGCCAGACATCCAAGACATTTAACGTACTGGCTAATGACAAAGGATCCGGCCTCAAAGTTGTAACTACCGGGTACATCACTACGGCAAAAGGCGGCAAAGTGCTGATGAAAAGCAATGGTGCATTTAGCTATGTAAAGCCAGTTGCCTGTTCTAAAAAAAGTGATAGTTTCACATACAGGGCAGTAAACAGGTACGGAGCTTATGACACTGCAAAGGTAACACTGAATTTTAAATGCAGCACCAGTTGCTCTACATGTTCCAAGACCTCTACATGTTCCAAGACCTCTACATGTACAAAGTGCTCTTGCAAATAAACATTTTAAGGGAACAGTGAAGTGTTAATTTTCCGGGGATTTAATCCCCGTTTCCCTTGCTCTTTCCTTACACAATCAAGGAACAAGGTCAATCCAGTCAATGGACCCGGGTTTATACTCCGGCATTTCTTTTTCGTTTCCACTTAAGATGTTGTCTATGATTTTTTCGAGATCCTGCTCTACTTCTTCAACACTCTTTCCTGTAGTATTAACCTCATAAACAATATCACACCACTCAAAAGCTTCAACCAGGATAACATCGAGAGCTTCAGCTTCAGTGTTCTCCCTGATTTTCTCTTCCGAGTAGCCGCGTGTCTCCAGTCTGTTTTTCAGTTCCGGCGGGTATGCCCGGAGGACGATAATAGTATCAGCAATATAGTGGGCAAGGTGGCTTTCAAGAATTACTACTTCGTTTGCGGATCCTTTTTCCATTTCATTAATAAGCTCAGGAAGACGGCTTTGGACAAGCTCCATATCCGCTACTACTGCATCCCTTTTTTCATCAACCTCGGTGTAGAGGTGTTCTTGTTTGATAAGGTCGTTAAGGTGAATTACCTTCCACTGCCTTCTTTTTTCTAGAAGCTTGCTTACCGAGGTTTTCCCCGTACCCGGCGTACCTGTGAGTCCTATGAGCATGGAGAGGGAGATAAGGTTTTATCGCAGTTATACTTAATGCCGGTGATTGGCTGGGCTGCTGATTGTGAGACGGCGAATTAAGAAATTTTTCGGATTTCTTTCATTCCCGCCTTTTCAGCACCGTGACGATCCCCAGGTATCCGTCCACTGCGAGGTAGTCTCCGTTTTTTATGAGCTCTGTTGCATCCGGGACGCCGGTAACGCAGGGAATCCCATATTCTCGTGCAATGATTGCCCCATGTATCAGCATTCCTCCTCTGCGCTCCACAATTGCGGAACAAAGGGGCACGATAAAAGTCATATTAGGGTCTACGGCATCACAGACAAGGACTTCCCCTGCTTTCAGGTTGAAAAGGTCGGTCTCTTTCAGGATAACTTTTGCAAATCCTTCGGCTACTCCTCGCCCGGAAGGGTTTCCCAGGAGCTGCCTTGGCTTTACCTTTTCCCTGAGGATTTTCGACTTTAGCGGCGGTTTTTTCCATTTGGGGCTATAAGAAGGGTCTCGAAGAGTTTTTGTTAGCTCTGCTGCGAGTTCCGGGGCGTAAAAAGCCTGAGCTTCTTCCGGAAGCCTGGCTTCTTCGTGAACTCTTTCATTTAGTCTTTTTCTGCCTTCGAAAAACGCCCTTTTGAGTTCAGCCTCTATTTTCCCGAGATAGATGTTGTCATCATCTCTGAGGCGGTAGCTCGCACGTCCAAGGTCAAGCAGTTCGGATGCACACTGCTTATTTTTGTCTTCGAAACCGGATATAAATTTTTCTTTCAGGTACTGCATACGGTTACTGCTTATTTTTTCTGCAGGCATGGGGGCCGGGGGATGGAGGGCCATCTCAAGGAGCAGCCTGTAAAGGCCTTTTTTTGCTCCGGGACTTTCAGAATAGCTCCCTCCGTATCTGGATATAAAAGAGTCAAGTTCTTCTTTAAATTCAGTTAAGGCTTTTCTCTCAGCTTCAATTTCAGGTCTTCCTTCAAGCTCAGTTCTATTTGTGTCTGAATGTCGGGTATCTGTATCCGAAGGTCTTGTTTCCCCCGCAGGTACTATCTCGGGCTCAGGCCTGCTCTCTTTTTCCGGGGCAGTTTCCTCAGCTTCAATCTGCTCCTTTATCGACTGTATAAGCTCTGGACTCTTCCGGATTTTTTCGGAAATTTCCTCAAGTTTTCGGTTCCTTTCGAGGCTTAACATTTCAGTCCCGGAAAGGAGGTCTGCAAACTCATAGGGGTCTTCGGGGTTTATGGTTTCATTATAGACTTTTCCAAAAAGGCGGGCCCCGTGAGCAAAGGGTATGAACTCCTCCCAGTAAATGTCATACCACTTCCTGTAGATTTCAGCCCTTCTTTCTATTTCCCCCGCAAGAGCAGAATCTGACAGTCTTTCAATATTTTCTCTTTCCAGGTCCCTGGCTTCTGCCTGCATGGCCGGGATGTATTTTTCCTCTATGGCTTTCCTGAGCTCTTTGAGGTTCTCGAAACTTCTCCTGAGGCTCAGATACCAGCGCCGTTTTTCGTCCCTGTCTTCCCGCAGGATAGTGGTTATCGGCCTTGCCTGGAGAATATAAAGGGTTGAGTCCCTGAAGGTCCATTCTATATCCTGGGGAACTCCGAACAGGTTTTCTGCTTTTCGGGCCAGTTCAAAGACTTCCAGGACCTCAGCAGGGGTAAGAGGAGGGGTTTTTTGAAAAGCTTCTGGCAGGGCTTTAAGTTCCGAACCTTCTCCTCCTGCAAAAACCGCTTTTTCCCTTTCAGCCGGCATGTGAGTTTTTATGCTTCCAGTCTGCCTGGCAAGGTTCCAGCGGTCAGGCTCCACAGTGCCGTCAACAAGTCCCCTGTTAAGCCCGTACACAGCTTCGATAACGGCTTCGGACTCGTTATCAGGATTTTCCCCGAAAGCAACTCCAGATACTCTTCCCTCTATCATTTCCTGAACCAGCACAGCCATTGCACTGCTGAGAATATCAAGCCCCATTTCTTTTCGATATAGGAGAGCCGTATCCGACCAGAGGGAAGCCCATACAAGGCGGAGGTGCCGCAGGATAGCCCGGGCTCCACGGATATTGACATATGAGGCGTGCACACCTGCAAAAGAGGTATTTGCGCTGTCTTCTCCGGGGGCAGAAGATCTGACTGCAACTGCTTTATCTCCAAAATGACTGGCAAGCCCTTCTTCCAGTTCCTTTTCCATTTCCCCGGGAAAGGGAGTCAGAGTGAACATGTGCTTGATTTTTTCAGAAATATCCCAGAGTTCTTCCCAGCGCATCTCCTCAAAATGCTTTCGGCTGAGTTCAAGGAGGATTCTGCCCCTGAGCCCTGTCCTGTCAACATATGTCTCGTAGGCTGCAGTGCAGATGCAAACACCTGCCGGGACAGTCAGTCCCTTCCTGTGCAGTATACCAAGGGCGGAAGCTTTTCCTCCGCAGACTTTTCCGGTATTTTCCCGGATCTCTTCAATAGGTATGATCCACCTTCCCGTAATCAACCCCCTCTCCATTAAAAATATCAGACCTGAATAGAAAAATGTCTGATTAATGTCTGATTAATGTCTGATTAATGTCTGATTAATGTCTGATTATATCTCTAAATGTCTGATTAAATCCAAAAAGGTTTGATTATAAAGATCTCAAACCGAATTAATATATTAAACCGAAACTTCAACAACATGCTGGAAACGGGTCACAACAATGTATTTTTCTACCCGGATTTTCAGAAAAGCCGTTGTGGGCGAATGCAAAAAATCCATAAGGTAAGGATGCTTCATCAGATATATTTTTTCCATTATGCTGCGCTCAAAGTCCTCGACGGGCTCTACTTTTCCCAGCACTGTTACAGCCATTGCGTCCCGAAAATCTTCGATTGTGTTCTTCCTGTTATCAATCAACAGGGAAATTGAAGGATTTGCTGACAAATTTGAGTATTTCCTGGTTGCTTTCGTGGTCGAAAACAGAATATACTTGAGCTTTTCATCCGAGGCAAACGCAACAAGGCTCACGTAAGGCGCTGTTCCGTTTTGAGTTGCCAGGACGGCAAGGGGCTGAGGTTCAAAAAATTCTTTCAGTTGTTCTAGCAGTTCTTTTTTTTCGAGCCCTATCTTCTTCTCTACAGGGGTTTCCCCTTCCTTTTCTTCCAGGTCCTGAGGAATTACGGATGCAATCTCATCTTTCATACTCACAACTCCCTCTTGTTTGCTATTTCCTGAATTTTCCTGAAACCTTCAAATCATTTGTCAAAACCATTCATTACAAAGCCTTTTTATTTTTTCAAAGTTCCGACAACAGGGTAATCCTTAAAAACTTCAGGGCCGTGGGGCGCTTCGTTGTCCATTGCTTCCGAGAGGTCCTGCCCTGAATCATGGAGCCCCTGGTGAGTGCCGTCTTCCCATAGATAACTGTTTGACACGTCGTATACCTGGCCGGCATAGGCGATGTAAACCTTGCCGTTCTTCCCGTTGTACTCTGAAATTTCTTCAAGTGTATACTCTTTCATTTTCGATTTTCCCCTTTCTTTTACTTTGCAGTACTGATCTGAGTTTTAATCTCATCCAATCTGAGTTTTAATCTCATCCTGAGGCATGTATCCAGCTGAGTGCGAACCTCAAACATTAAGCATCTTTAACATATCGTTGGTTTCAGTAGTAGGAAGCCGGCATTCATAGTTCTGGCAGACGTATGCAGTTGCCTTTCCCTCAATCGGGAGCTGTTCTTTTGTGTATTTTGCAAGGTCTGTAATTTCGGAATTTTCTCCTTCGGGCCTGAAAACCAGCACTTTATTAGGTATGAAGTAGCTCCAGAGCTCTTCAAGCATATTTACTGTATCCGGAGATTCGCGTTTTCCTGAAATAATTACTTCATATGAAGGTCCCAGTCTGAAATCAAGGGAAGACAGAAACTGAGTGTACCCCGAAGGCGCTTTCCGGATCAGCTTTGAAAATGAGCGTTCGAGCCTGTCAGCAGTTTCCTCGAGTTCAGGATCTGCAATTATCCTGGAGAGGCGCAGAAGGTTCAACATTTCAATTGAGTTCCCGGATGGTATTGCTGCATCTGTAAACTCCTTTTTTCTGAAGATAAGAGATTCACTATCGTTGGCTGTGAAATAGAGCCCCCCGTTGGCCGGGTCCCAGAAGTGTTCAAACAATTCACTGTTCAGGGAAATGGCTGCTTTGAGGTGCCGCAGCTGGAACCCTGCCTCATAAAGTTCCAGGAGACCATATGTCAGGAAGGTGTAGTCATCGGAAGTTCCGGAAATTCCTGCAACTCCATCCCTGTAACGGTGAAGTAGCCTGTTGTCGGGGCTGTAAAGGGTTTCCATAATAAAATCTGCGGCTTTTTCTGCGGCTTTCAGATATTTTTGTTCCCCAAAAACCTGGAAGCCTTTTGCAAAAGCTGCAATCATAAGCCCGTTCCAATCGGTCAGGATCTTATCATCCATTGAAGGCCTTTTGCGCTCGTATCTGGCTGCAAGTAGTTTCTCTCTGGAACGTTTTATCCGTTTTTCAACCTCTTCGACGGGAATATTAATTTCGGCTGCAAGGGAACCCGGAGAGAGGGCCATGTAGAAGAGATTTGTTCCGGTTTTTCTGCCCCTTATCTCTTCTTCAAAGTTGCCTCCCTCCCTCAAATTGAACATTTTTATAATCAATTCGGAATCCTCAGGGCCAAGGACGCTCCGGACCTCTTCTATGGTCCACAGGTAGTACTTTCCTTCTTCCCCTTCAACATCGGCATCCTCCCCGCAGTAAAACCCGCCTTCCGGAGATGTCAGGTCCCTTAAAACGTAATCAAGGATTCCCTCTGCTGTTTCTTTATACAGGTTTTTCCCGGTAACCTGATAGGCTTCAGTGTATGCAGCTGCGGTAAGAGCCTGATCGTATAACATTTTTTCAAAGTGAGGCAGAACCCACATGTTGTCCGTGGAATAACGATGAAAACCCGAGCCCAGCTGGTCATAGATTCCTCCCCTGCGCATATTGTCCAGGGTATGTTCTACCATATGAAGGGCTTCAGGGTTTCCGCTGCGTTTCCAGTAGCGGAGCAAAAAGGAAAGTTTGTGCGGGGTCGGGAACTTTGGAGCCCCTTCAAAGCCTCCATACTCGATATCAAATGAATTCAGAAGTTCGTCACAAGCTTCTTCGATTACCTCTTCCCCAAGTCCGTCTCCGGCAGACTCTACAATCATGCTCTGGATGGTAGATGTAATCTTTTCAGCTGAATCAAGCACATCCTCATGTTGCTGGTTCCAGATTTCTTTTATCCTGGGCACCAGTTCCAGCATTCCTGTCTGGTTGAAGCGCGATTTTTTCGGAATATAGGTGCCTGCAAAAAATGGTTTTTTACCCGGAGTAATAATGATATTAAGAGGCCAGCCTCCTCTTCCAAGAATAATCTGGCAGACAGTCATATAGATATTGTCAATATCCGGTCGCTCTTCCCTGTCCACTTTTATGGAAACAAAAGCTTCGTTCATGAGTCTTGCAACTTCTTCATCCTCAAAAGACTCATGTGCCATCACATGGCACCAGTGGCAAGTGGAGTATCCAATTGAGAGAAAAACAGGCTTGTTTTCGTTTCTGGCTTTCTCAAAAGCTTCTTCCCCCCATGGATACCAGTCCACAGGATTATAGGCGTGCTGTAGAAGATAAGGGCTCTTTTCGTTAATCAGGCGGTTATGTTTTCTTTGTTCTTTTCCCAGTAAAATCCCCCCTGCGTTTCCTCACGTTTTCTGATCCCGCCAGGCAATCATGCCGCCTCTCAGGACCTTTACCTTTCCAAAACCATTTCGGGTAAGAATCTCCGCAGCTCTGACCGCACGCATGCCGGAACGGCATACAACTATTATTTCCCTGTCTCTTACATTTTTTAGCTCCGAAATCCTGTTTTCCAGGCTTCTAACAGGGATATTTACCGAGTTTTCCAGATACCTCAGTTTTCCGGAAAGTTCATTTTCGTCTCTGACATCAAGGATAAGAATAGGAGCTCCAGACTCCAGTTTCTTCTGCAGTTCAGAGGCTGAGATAGTTTCCTGATTCAGACTTTCTCCCTTCCCGGATGTAGCTTTTCCTTCATCTGAGCTGCCGGACTCTATAGCCTCTCTGGAAGCTTGAGAACTGCGGACGCCGGAGTCTCTTGATCTAAAAAGTTTTTTTACCCAGTTTGCAGGCCCTACTTCCAGTTCCTCAGCTATTTTAAAATCCCTTCCTTTTCTGTAAAGTCCGAATTGAAAATTCATAAACCCTCACAGGAAACCCCTGAATCTTTAGCTCAGGGGCGGTTGACTATAATATTTGCAGCCTTTGAGGAGGTCGGGTAGAAGCTCCTGAAAATACCTCTTGAAGCTGTATGCTGGTGCCGCAGTTCCTTCTCAGTCAGGGCCTGGTAGAAGCTCCTGAAATATCTCTTGAGTAGCTGTATGTGCCGCAGTCTGCATGAGTTTCAGCTTTCGCCTTTCCAGAAACTTTAAATAATCCTGAAAATAGCCCTGCGCCAGATAGGCAGATATATCATCATCAGGTTTTCTGATCATTAAAATACATGCCCAGCAGGAGTAAGGATTTAACCCTCTACAAGCGCCCATTATAACTCCCCGTATCTAAATCAGTAGCTACCAAATATTTGGTCCTTTATCGGATAACCTTGCCGGATAGCTTTATCCCGTCAATAGATTTTTTTATTTTATCGGGTCTGCGATAAGTTCTCAAGGTCATCTGAGTGCCCCGAAAACTGAAAAATTAGGTATAGCCAAACTTTCCCCAATTTACATAGTCGTCACCGGAATATCAATATATCGGTACTTTTTGGGATTGTTTTTCCGGCAGGCTACCAGATCAGGAAGAAACTTTGAAAAAGCAGGGACATGAAATCTATGCAGTACAAAAAAAGTTTATTGTGATTATGGAACTTACAGGTTAACAGGGGACTAATTGTTCACCTTATTTAAGCAGGATACCCCCCTTCCTTTACTACGAAGCAGCAGGGAGGAGTAATGACATCTATTCATGTATCCTGTTTTCCACAGGCTTTTAATATCTCAGGATACTCCCTGTTTTTTTACTGGCAGAAGCTTTCCGAGTTCTTCGTTTTTTTCCCCGCATTTTCCTCCTCTAAGGAAATTTATAATTTTTGAGACACGATATGAGTGTTCCCGCTTTTTTTCGTCTTTTCGGGCCTGATACACTCTGATTGAACGAAGAAGGTCGATTTTTCGGAATTCTGGCCAGAAAGGTGCGCAGAAGTAAGTTGCGCACTCGCTGCCATTAGCCTGCCATGGCAGGAAGTTGGAAACCCTCTCATCTCCTCCTGTACGGACGATCAGGTCCACATTCGGGACGGACACACCCGGAGCAGGGTAGAGGTGTTTTGAGATCAGGTTTTCATCAACATCTTCAAGAGAAAGTTTTCCACTGGACACGCAGGCTGCAATATCCCGGACTGCCTGCATTATGTCCTGCCTGCCCCCGTAAGCAATAGCCACGTTCAGGTTAAACATTCTATGGTTCTCTGTGGCTTTCTCAATCTTTTCAATGGATTCATTCAGAAAAGCCGGCAGTTTTGACCTGTCTCCTATAATTCGGACCTGCATCTCTTTTTCATGAGTCCTCGGGTCAGAATAAAGCTTAAGGAATTTTTCGTTGATAAGGTTGAAGAGGCCGTCAACTTCTTCTTCAGAACGCTGAAAATTTTCCGTAGAAAGGGCATAAAGTGTAAGCTGTTTTACTCCGATCTCATAACACCACTCAATAACCTGTTCAGTGACTTCTGCCCCCATGGCGTGCCCGAAACTTCGAGCTTTTCCCAACTGCCCTGCATATCTGCGGTTTCCATCCATAATTACGGCTATGTGGGCGGGGATTTCAGAACTCAAAATCTCTTTTTCAAGCATCTGCTCATACTTTTGGTAGAACACACTGAAAGTCCGGTTTTTCATGAAGCGAAGCCCTGCCCGGAAGGCTCCTGTATTCCACGGTACCATTTTCAGGCTAATTATCTGTTTTCCTCCTGGCAGTATAATAGGTAACAGGAATATTAATATACATTTTTTGTGGTATGGAATTCAATATTTCTCATAAATCCAAACGTTAATTTTTCTTTTTCCTTAAAGGTTTTACTGTATATATTTATTCAGGATCATTTCAATTCTTATGTCCGTCATCCTGGAGTTTACTAAATAGAGATCATATCGTTCTATTATATGCTCCTGTTCTATTTTATACTATTATATGTACGTGTGGATGGAAAAGCTATATGATTATTAATAGGAATCTCAACTAGGTATAAACAACTAACGATTTTTAATTTTTATTAAATTAATTAAGTTAACCATCCGGCATTTAATAAAGCCAGGACTAGGGCATCAACTCCCAGTAGGGGGTTAAAGTTATATACTGATTTTAACGGAAAAACTATTTTCTACATGCCTGTTTTTTATCCCCCTAAAAGAGGAGTTTTTTATAGAGCTCTTAAACCTGCAGTTCACTATGTTTCATCTGGTGCATCAACACAGTAAAACAGGGGACTTGAAAAATTCATATCATATAAAAAACAGGATTTTTAGTACTAAAAACGGCTCAGTAGTTCTCAAGAACAGAGCCGACAATGTTCTTGTAACTCTCTTTCAGGGAATAGACGTTATGGTCCCCGGTGACATTTATGCTCAGGATTCCAAGCCTGGTATTCATAAGCCCGACCATGGCTGACACTCCCCGGTAACTTACCTCGAATTTTCCTTTATCAAGGTAGTCATAAACTTCACCGGTGGTGAACTTGTCTCCGGTCAGGAAGAGATTGAGCACAACCTTGCGTATCCCGTTTTCATCCCTGCCGAGATACTTTATCAATCTCGCTCTTACCCTTTCTTCCGCAGTCTGCAGTTTCGGACACCTCAGTTTTAATGATAATTTGAATTATATTCTTTTATTTGAGTTATATTCTTTTAATACTGTATTCTTCCCGGTCTGATTGTAATTTCCAAACAGATGCGACCCTTAAGTAGGGGCGCTAAGAATCGAATACCCTATATCCTTATCGTTTATATATTTTAGGATTACTTTTTTTTAAATATTTATACTGAAGTATATTATGGATATACAGATATGTTATGCAGATCCACCGATCAATTCAGAAAAGGATGAAACCTCATAATTTCTATCTCTCGAACCTTCAGCCTCACACAACAGGAATGCGGTGAACGTTAACTGTCAGTTACTAACTGTCAGTTACTATACCTGAGATGGTGCCCTTCTTGAAGATCCATTAGATCCATTTGTATTGCAGAATAACATCTTATGTATAAGTAGTTTACAGTAGAAATTGGTGGAAACAATTTTGAACTAATGTTGCCAGTTCAGCCTGCAAGCAGAAAGACGACAGGGGATAATTAGAAAAGGGATGATTAAAAGTATAAATCATGGATTAAGTTGCTTTGTTAAAATTACCTGAATAAGCAACCTGAATCTGATTTGGTCCTATTTGTCTGGAATTGTCCAGGGTTCTTTGAATATAAGATTGTGGATAGTCATAAAAAAAGAAAGTAAGCTGCCGCAGTAAACAGGATTATATATCAACGCTATCTGGCACACACAGCCCTGAAATTTATTCAGAAGCAGCTCATTAGTCATTTTCCTGTCTTCCAGTTTGCGGCAAGGCAGAACACCCTTTTCAATTCATATTCTTTGTGCTTTTACTCAGTTGATTTTCCAGTACATAGAGAATATGGAGACGCAAAGGCCGAACAGAAGAGTGCTCAGTATTGAGATAATCTGATTGACTCTGCCACTCTCTCCGTTTTCTTCAGATCTACTCTCTTCTGGCTGTGCAGAAGCTTTCACAAATTCCTGCATGGTTTTTGTGGATAGACCTGTGTTGTCATCCGGAACCTGATCAGAGCTGGCTTCAGCCTGTATGAATGCCCTCGTTACCATTGACATTCCACGGCCTGAACTGCTCTTCTCATTCAGTACATCGTTATCTTTGTCAGATTCCTTTTCGTTATCTTCCGCGTCATCTTCTTTATCTCCATTCTCTTCGCTTTCGTCTACGTCATCTTCATCTTCTTTGTCAGATTCCTTTTCGTCATCTCCCGCGTCATCTTCTTTGTCAGATTCTTTTTCGTCATCTCCCGCGTCATCTTCTTTGTCAGATTCCTTTTCGTCATCTCCCGCGTCATCTTCTTCGTCTACGTCATCTTCAACATCTTCGTCACATTCATCTTCTTCGTCTACGTCATCTTCATCTTCTTCGTCACATTCATCTTCTTCGTCTACATCATCACAGTTGTTGTCTTTATCTGATCCGTTGTCCTTTTCCTTATCTGATCCGTTGTCCTTTTCTTTATCTGATCCGTTGTCTTTTTCTTTATCTGATCCGTTGTCTTTTTCCTTATCTGATCCGTTGTCCTTTTCCTTATCTGATCCGTTGTCCTTTTCCTTATCTGATCCGTTGTCCTTTTCCTTATCTGATCCGTTGTCCTTTTCTTTATCTGATCCGTTGTCCTTTTCTTTATCTGATCCGTTGTCCTTTTCTTTATCTGATCCGTTGTCTTTTTCTTTATCTGATCCGTTGTCTTTTTCTTTATCTGAGTCCCCTACTGAATCGTCTCCGCTCTCAACTTGCTTTTTATCTTTTTCTCCATTATCGCTGTAATTCTGTTGCCCAGCAGCAGCCATGCACACGGTGCATGATAGTAAGAGCATAAAAACAAGAAGCCCCGAAAATATTTTCCTCATTTATACCTCTCCCATTTCTTATTTGAGTTTAATTTTTCTTCACTATCTATTTCTTATGCAAACGTGGACAGTATCCACTATCGCGCTTCTTACTAAGCCCTTATACACACTTATTCACTCCACATGCTCTACTCCACATGCATGTGTTGATAGTGTTCGAATATGGTATCCACTCCGTATACTATGTTTATCTGTATACCCCGACGTGGATCGTATCCGTATGTCTGTAAGTGGCCTTTTTACCGGTATTCAAATTCAGTGTACCTTTTTAATGTCGGTAGTTCTTCTGTATACACACCGGCATCCTTATATTCAGGGTGGATAGGCTCTCTGGAACTTTTATTTTTTTATATTTTTTAAAGCAAGAGCTATCTACCAGAATATTTTAAAAATTTTTTAAGGTCACACCTATTGAACTATTGATTATTTAATGTCCAAATAGTCCATTATTTACCTTACTCCGTAACATTCCACCCCACTTATGAAATGTTTACGCACATACGTCTTTTTTATTACTATTAATCCTTTTCTCTTTTTTGTGTTTTTTCCCTAACTTTATTCATCTATTTTGGGTGTATGGGGGCCTCGTAAATTCTATTTTTCAAATATATTTAATTTTCATTATTAAATTTCAAAATATACTACAGGGAGTTTTTTTTCTTTCCTTTGGAAGTGGGTGGTCTTCCCACGCCATTTTCTTTGAAAGCTCCCCTCTTTATAACAATTATTATATTCTATGCCATATTCATATATATTTTAAAAAAAAAATAATATTAATTTTTAATAAAAATATAATTTGTGATATCCGCAAATTCATCGGAGTTTGGAGAATATGGAGAGAATTTGCCCTGACTTATCAGGTATTTTTTCGTTCTTCTCTTCTTCCCTTCAGGGGCTTTCTTCTGTTATTCAAAATAAATTCGGCTCTTCGTTGTTTTGTGTGGATATCCTCATAAAAACCAACGAGGTCTTGTAGTGAAAATAATCTTATCCATAGGGAATGACGAAGAGCCATAACATTCTTCCATGATACCCGCGTCGTTTCAGAGCAGGGCCATGAATTAAGGTTGATGGAAATATAGCAAATAAAAATTGATGGGTAAAGATTGACGCATTAAGGATAAAGATAAAAATGATCTATAAACAGAGTAAATTTCCATGGTTTTGGAGATTTTGGGGGGAATTACCACCATAGAACTTCGGATTTTTGGCTGAATGAAAATATAAAGTCCTGTTCTCTTTTTCACCAGTTATGAATATGAGCTTTCATATACAGTCAATTGTAGTAAATATACTGTGAGTTGCATGTATACTGAGAATTTGATGACACTCTCTTTCGTTCCTCTGGAAAATATACCCCACTTATGGGAACAAAACGATGTTCTTATCTTTCTTATTGATCTGGATAATTATGACACATTGAGTATGGAATGTCTCAACAGCACCGAAAGAGAATATCTTGAAAAACTTCATACAATATATTTCAAAAAAAGATATATTGTCTCCAGAATGGTTTTGAAACATGTTCTATTCCATCTCCTTAACAAAAGTTCTGTCCTGGATATCTCTACATATAAAGACGAGTGCGGAGAAGTCCATATACTCAACCATAAAGAGTTGCACATCTGCATATCCTACTCTGAAAATGTTTTAACTCTTGCAATATCAAAGGTTGAGGTTGGTATTGATGTCGAAATTAAAAGATCACTAACACTAAAAAATACTTTAAAATACTTTCAAACAACATCTTCATGCACCGTAAAATCTGCAAGTGACGCCGACATTTTGAGGACATGGACTATGAAAGAGGCTTATTGTAAGTTTTCTAATAAAAATATATTTTCCATTCTCAGTAAAGAGCCGAACTTCAATAATATCTGTTATTTAAGCTATTTATTAGATAATAAATACATCTTTTCTGTCATTACTGATTCGGATCCACATACTATTAATATAAGTCGCCTTGAGAAAATTAACTATGGTTGAAGCAAGAATGTTTGATAAAATCAGGTAAAAAGGCATAATAGATCAAGGAATAACCCTTTTTAACTTCTTTGAATAATTTTATTATTTTTTTTAAAGCTGTATGAATCGAGTGCCATAACCTGATACATCTAAGCTCATTTGAATTTCTTTTTTTCCAATGATTTATTTAGCACTCTATTGTTTCAAATTATTTATATAGTTGTATTACATAATTACCTGTGGGGCTTTCAACTACTATAGACAAAGTGTGTATTACGTGCGATTAATGATCTTATTTGAGTACAGGGGTAAGATTGTATGGAACAGATAAAGAATGGCATACTTGATTATTTGAAGGATAATTCTTTCATGGAGCGGGAAACTGTTCTTAGAGACAGTGACTCTCTCACCCAGAACGGCATCATAGATTCTATCGGTTTACTCGAATTGATAGATTATATCTGTGAAACATATTCTATCGAAATTCCTGAAGATATGCTAACTCCGGAGAATTTCGATTCTCTACAGGGAATCACTGACCTGATAACCAGACTGGCGAAGTGAATGGTTATGAGAATTGATGCTTATATCACTGAACACGCCAGAAAAATTCCTCACCAGACTGCCCTTGAAGAGGGTAAATATTCTATTTCTTACAGCTGTCTTGATGAGGATATAAGCATAATTGCCTCATCTCTGAATGACTTTGAGCACTGCAGGTTTGCAATACTGGCTGAGTCCGGCATTCACTACATAAAGGTACTTATGGCAGTATACCGGTCAGGCAACATCGCAATACCCCTGCCAATCGAATTGCCTGGGTTAAGCCTTGAACGAATTCTTGATGCTGCATGCATTAATAACATAATTGCAACGAAAAAACAGTACTTAAGATTTGGAGATGGATTTTTTGAGCGTTTTGGAACTGTGATCGTTGTTTCAGATGATACTGCAGTGGAGACCCTCAGCAAAAGAACGATCCTCGAGAGAAACAATCCCGAACTGAGGCTGGTACTCTATACATCAGGCACAACAGGCACTCCTAAGGGAGTTATGTTAAGCGATAAAAACCTGGTCTCAAATTCCAGATCAATAATCGAGGTTCTTAACATAACCCCAAAAGATAAAGCAGCCCTGGTAATCTCTCCACACCACGCCTTTGGGAATTCAATAATCAATTCCCACCTGATGGCTGGAGGATCAATCCACACCGGAACAATGAATTTCATAGACCCGGTTTTTAACCTCATTGAATCCGGAGTATCCATATTCTATGGAGTGCCCAGTACCTATCGCATTCTTCTTAGATACCCGGAAAGGTTCAAAAAAGCCTTTGCGAATGTCAGGACCGCCGCATCTGCCGGCGGAGCCATGGACAGTGTTATAGTGCGGAGTATCAGGGAGTTAAGTCCGGGTACGCAGATTCTGCCGATGTACGGCCAGACCGAAGCCACAGCAAGGCTTGCCTACCTGCCATCAGAAGATGTGGACAAATTTATAGATACGATAGGAAAGGCAATTCCAGGAGTTACCCTGGACGTCTTCAACTCTGAAAACAGGCCAATGGGACCTGATATCACAGGCGAGCTTGTTGCCAGGGGAGATAATATCCTGCTGGGTTATCTGAATGATGAGGCGGCAACTGAAAAGAAGATCATCAATGGATGGATGCATACAGGGGACCTGGCGCAGAAACTTCCGGGAGGATACCTCAGGCTGCTTGGTCGCAAGGACGACCTCATCAAAATAGGTGACCACCGGATTAACCCGAGAGAAATCGAGAAAGAGATAGAGATGAACAATGAGGTTTCCAGCGTTTTTGTTGTGCCTGTTTCCCATGAGCTTATGGGCAACGCAATCAGCCTCATGGTCATACCCAATCAGAAAACTAAAGTCGACGATATTTTTGCTTTTTGCAGGAAGAACCTGCCGGGATACCTGTACCCTAGGGAGATCCTCTTCATTGACCATCTTCCGCTGAGCGAGAACGGGAAAATCTCCAACAGGTCCATTATAGAGGAGTACCAGCATGTCAAAGCTAGCATGTAAAAAGTGTGTTCTGAATTCGGATATTCCGGGCATAGAAATTAACGAAGAAAGCGGGCTCTGCCATTTTTGTGAGACTTATGTCCCTCTTTCCTCACAGGAAAAGGAGCAGTACCTTAACAGGATTGAAGAACTCTTCAAAGAATACAGCGGCAGGGGCAATTATGATGTGATATTTGCACTTTCAGGTGGAAAAGACTCTTCATACACACTTTACAAACTCAAAAAAGACTATCCTTTCCTGAAAGTACTTGCTGTCCAGTTTGATAATGGGTTCACTTCAGATTATGCCGTAGTAAATGCAAAGAAAATGTGTGAGATTACAGGATGCGACTATTTTAAGCTGACAATGGAAACAGAGGTCCTGTACGAGCTCTTCCGAAAGGCAGCCGAATCCTATGATGCGTTCCCTAAGTTTGCCAAATACAGGGCAAGCGACATATGCAATATCTGCATCAGCGTCATCAAACAGAAATTGCTGGAACAGGCCATAGTTCAGAACGCGCCTTTTATTGTATTTGCCTTTACAGCAGGACAGTCGCCCAACCCCATAATCAATCTATCAGCTAATTTTATACAATGGTCAAGGAATCTTTTTGAAAAGCAGCTTCAAAAAATAGGTGTTGATGACAGGGATGAGCAGTTCCTCATTAAAAATGAGGTCATTAAAAATATAGGTGAAGTTGCTCCATCCATTCTGCATCCGCTCTGTCTGTGGGAATATAGTGAGGACAAAGTGATTGAAACAGTAATGGGGCTCGGGTGGAAAGCTCCCGACCTTAATGACAGTAATTCAACTAACTGTACGCTGAATTCTTTTGCATGCCATAATCACCTCGAAAAGTACGGCTTCCATCCATATGCCTTTGACATAGCAGGGCTTGTCCGAAGTGGGGAAATGTCAAGGGAAGAAGGGCTGGAAAAACTTCACCAGGAACTATCGCAGCCGTTGATAGAGGAAGCTGCAGAGAAACTTGAAATAAAGATAAATCACTCATAAAAGAGCCGGCTGAAAGTTTAATCCGATATTCTTTCAGCAAAGAGTTATTCTTTATATGCCCAGTTATTTTAATAAATGATCCGGGGATTCAATCTATTATTGCATACAGTTTAAATGTATAACTAACTACCATAACAAATAATCGATCAGGGGAGTAATACTATGCAGATAACCGGGAGTAGCGTAGCGCAGACTACAGAGGGTAATATCGCGCAGTTATCAAAAAATAATACCGGGAGGTTAACGGACAGCAGTAATACGCAGATTATGGATGAATTGAACAGAGATGCTGATAAGCTTGCTGAAATACTCAGGGGTTTTATTAGAGGTCAGATCACGGCTTTTAAGAAAAAAGGAGTGGTTCTGGGGGTTTCGGGGGGTATTGATTCAGCTGTAGCCCTTACGCTTTGCGTACAGGAGTTCGGCAAGGAAAACGTATACGGCCTTCTCCTCCCTGAAAAAGAATCTGCTCCTTCAAGCAAAACCCTGGGGGCAGAAATCTGTGAAAGCCTGGGAGTTTCATATGAGGAGGTCCCGATTTCTCCAATCATTGAGTCTCTTGGCATCTATAACAAAAAGGAACAGATTATAAAAAGGACCTGTCCGGAATACGACCCCGAAATACATAACACCTCACTTGTGCTGCCTGATTTCCTTAATCAGGGATTGTTGAATGTTCCTCATATCAGGCTGATAAAAGACGGGGAAACGGTTGCCAGGCACAGGTTGAAAGCAAACGATTATCTGGAATTGATAGGGCTGCAGAATGTTAAGCAGCGGTCCAGAATGATAGTCCAGTATATGTATGCCGAAAAGATGAATTACGCTGTTTGCGGCACAACCAACAAGACCGAACTTGTCCTTGGCCAGTTTGTAAAATATGGAGATGGAGGTGTAGATCTCGAACCTTTTGCAGACTGCTATAAGACTCAGATCTATGCTCTGGCAAAACACCTCAGGGTAAATGAGGAAATTATAAAGCGCCCGCCAAGTGCCGACACATGGAGCCATTATACGACTGATGAGGAGTTCTACTGGCGTATGCCCATACACATCCTGGATCAGCTCCTGTATGCTCAGGAACATAAGCTGCCTTTAGAGATCACTGAAAAGAACACTGGTCTGCCCAGAGATACTATCGAAAAAGCCTGGAGGCACGTTGACAGAGTAAGAGATAGCACAGAGTATACACGGGCTGCTCCTCCAATCTGTTATCCGGGCATATAAGTCACATGGAGCAAATGCTTCATTAAATGTGGTGCCTGCCAGAAAAGCCATTTGAGGGTTTTTCCTCTTAATGGTCAACAAAATCAACATTCGAAGTCAACGTTAACTCAATCAGCAATTCTGAAGGATAAGCGTCAACTACCTCTGAGCTAAAGACTCAGGGGTTTCCTGCTGAGGTTTTATGAACACTAGAGTTTCCATTGTACGCTGTTCCGACTATTCGGGTGTAAAAGGTGCAATTAAGGAGGCACTCAACCTGATAGGCGGGCTTGAGAGCGTTATATCTCCGGGTAATCGCGTGCTTCTTAAACCCAATGTACTTGCGATCCGGCCTCCGGAGGATGCCGTCACCACTCATCCTGCAATAGTCTCTGCAATGTGTGAACTGGTCCTGGAAGCAGGAGGTATTCCTGTTATAGGGGACGGGTCAGGGATTGCGAAACCGGGTTCTACCACGACAACGGAGGCTTTTCGTGCATCGGGAATTGAAGGTGCCGCATACGCTGTTGGTGCAGAGCTTATCAATTTTGAGACCTCAGGTTACACCGAGGTCTCTGTTCCCAACGCCAGGCATTTCCCACGCCTGTACGTCGCAAAAGCAGTCCTTGAGGCTGATGTGGTAATCTCACTTCCAAAACTCAAGACGCATGAACTGACACTCTATACGGGGGCTGTCAAAAACTTCTTTGGGGCAGTGCCTCAGAAAATAAGAAAGCAGGCACATGCCCTGGAAGATCGTGACCGTTTTGGACATGCTGTTGTCGATATCTACTCTATCGCCAAGCCTCATCTTGCAGTTATGGACGGCGTTTTCGGAATGGAAGGGAATGGACCTTCGAATGGCACACCTGTATTTGCAGGCGTGGTCATGGCAAGTTATGACTGTGTAGCTCTGGATATCGTAGCCTCTGAGCTCATAGGAATCGACCCTTTAAAAGTTCCTACAAACAAAGCTGCGCTCTCAAGAGGGTTCGGCACCAGGCATCCTGAAGTTGCAGGAGTGCCTCTGCAGGAGGTAAATCTCAGGTTTAAAAGACCGGAAGGTGGAATTACTGCCTACATGCCGGCTTTTCTTATTGGAATTCTTCGAAAGCAATTAACTGTAAAGCCTTTTATCAACACCTCAAGATGCGCATTTTGCAAAGCCTGTGTTTTGAACTGTTCTGCGCATGCAATTGAGGAAGTGGGCAGGACACTCACAATCAACCAGCAAAAATGTATCCAGTGCTACTGCTGTCGCGAACTGTGTCCGAATGATGCGGTAGAAATAAAAAAGTCTTTACTCCTTAAAATTGTAACCCGAAGTAAAACCTGATAAGATCATCACATGATAAGGTCATCACATGATAAGGTCATCACATGATAAGATAATCATAATATAACTTCTTTCAAAATTGTATGCTCTAAAATTTCAATTAATATGGTTCAAACTTCAATTAATGTAGTTCAAGACTGACTATAGGAAATATATTTATCGGTGGAAGATTAATGGAAAGTAAGTGCCAGGTGTTTTTCACCGCAAAATGGGGGGCATCACCATGACGACCGTGATATCTAACAGAGATAAAGTAACTTTTAATGAAGTAGCTGATCATTACCATAGCAATAAACTCGTCTTTGGAATGAAGTACTTTAAGAACTGGGTTCTGGAACGTGTTGCTTCGTGGTTTCCGATTCCTTCATGGAGAGCGAAATTTCATAAAATGCGAGGCGTGAATCTCGGAAAAAACGTATATGTCGGCTATGATGTGGTTTTTGACAGGCTTCACCCTGAAATGATCACAGTGGGAGATTACTCTGAAATAGGAGACCGCTGCATCCTCTCAGCTCATTCCAGAGGCAGCCTGACCACAAGACAGGCATATCCGAGGACTATAGATCCCATAAAAATAGGAAGTGGAGTCTCTGTAAATCCTGGTTGTATAATCACCCAGGGAGTCGAGATCGGAGATAACTCGATAATTGGTATTGGATCTGTGGTTACCCGTGATATCTCTCCAAACAGCCTTGCTCTGGGTTATCCGGCTCGAGTTGTCAAAAAGCTCGATGGAGTAGGGGATCTCAAAACCTGATTTACAGGTTTTTAATTTTTTTACTTTTTTATAACTTTACTTGTTGTATTTTTTAATACTTATGGGTGGTTATTTTTATCCAATATTTTTTATTTGTTATCCAGGATTTTTTGTTAAATATCTCAACCAGGTCCGGAATCATTTTTCAGCTCTGTAACTGAATTCAAACCCAAATCGACTCAAAGCAAACAGTGCCATTAATATTACCATGAATATAAAGAAAACAGATACAAAAGATGCTATCAGATAATAAAATAAACCGGCCCCTGTGAATTCTGCATTCATTAGTGAGAATATACTGGTAGGTTTATTGTAAAGCGGATAGAGATAAGGACAGTATGCTTCAGCTATATCATCTAACAGCAGGTGTGTGAGGAAAGCAGATTCTGCAAAAATTGCCATGTATACCGCTTTATTGAGCTCCCTGTATGCAGCATATCCGACAATCCCTCCGAACAGAATTGCAGTAGAACTGAACAGCAATGAATGTGTCGGGATCGGGCCAACCCAGCAGTGTTGTAAAGTGCCGTTTATGAGCAGATTATATACAACTATTAGATCCGGGAACATAGTGCATAAACCACCTACAAACATCAGCAATAGTAGCTTCCTTGAGTCTCTGAATGAGAGCTCTCCGCGAGAGAGCGCTTTTGTTATAGCATATATGGCTACCGCGCCGATGCAAAACAAAAAAAACAGAACATGTACGACCGGATATGGCATAAGGACCCCCTTTTCCAAATTTATGGCTTATTTTTTCACACGAAATGGATCTGAGAGCATTTAGGATCTTCCATATCTAATCAAACCAGAGAGAAGATTAGTAGCTCTCTAAACTCTATTGGTCTATCTTCTATAAGGCGCATCTTCTATAAATTTTTGTCGATGTGCCGATCCGCTGAAAAATCTTGTCCTGCTTTCTTTAAAAGGAATTTGGATTAAAGTCCGGGCAGATACTCTCATAGAGGAATAAGTTCTACAAGCAGCCCGTCTTCAAAAGGATGCCTTTCAATTATGAAAAGCTTTGTTCCAAGGGGTTCAAGTTCTTCTTTGAGTACGTCCTTAAGGTCTTCAAGCACCCACCAGGCGATCTCAATTTTTCCTTCCTTTACTTCATATAGTTCGTCAGGAACTTCTATCTCCCTGAGGATCTCTTTTGCAAGTTCCTGGTCCCCTTCGTTGATAACCCCATAGATAAGAGTGCCTTCTTCCGTGACCTCGTCAAATTTTCTTGCTGTGTTTTTTGCAATCCTCTGAAACCTTTTGCGCAGCTGGACTGCATCCTTATAAGTCGAAGAACAGAAATGCACTCTTTTGCACGTACTAAAGGCAGTTTTAGCATAAGTATGGGACCCGGCAGCAGCACAGGAAATGTCTGTTTCCAGGGAAAACCCATTTTCATGAAGGGCATTTGAGTTATTATCAGAAAATTCCAGTTCGTTCAGGTTGAGGAAAATTCCCATTTCCTCTGCAAAAGCCGCAACTTTCTCTGCACCTTCAAGGGAAGGAATTTCTATTCCGGTTTCTATTCCCAGATCTTTTGCATTTCGCAGGGTATCTGCATAGGGGCTGTGCATGAGCTCTCCCCAGACAGCCTGTGGAGGATGGAAGCGGATTTCGTCAAGGCCTGCTTCTGCTAACTTTTCAAGGGTTTCCCTCTCAGGAGCAAGAGACGTATAAAGATGAATATGATGAGCTTTTCCAAAAGAGGACTTAAGCAGGCGGATGTAGTGCAGGACTCTCTCCACTTTAAGTAGAGGCTCTCCACCAGTAATCCCTGTCCCGAGGGCGTCCATAAGCTCAGCTTCCTTCAACAAATCCTCATCGCTTTTTACAAGCCTTTCGTTTGCAAAAACCAGGTCTTTTCCACGCCTTTCATCGGAAAGTGGGCAGTAAAAACAGCTTTTAGGGCAAAGGCCAGTTACAAAGAGCACCATTTTGGCGCCCTGCTGGCAGAGCCTGCAGCCTTCTGAAAGATAACTGCAAAAGGAGCCCGTCTCATCTTCTGTGAACTTTTCCATACCTGAGACTGCATATTCTTTTGTCCTATATAAGGCTTGTTTCCGGATGCCGGCCCTTGCCCCGAATGAGATCTCCCAAATGAAAAGGAATTTTTTCGGGCCCGGTTCAGAAATTAATGGATCAGAAACTAATATATCTGTAAGGTACCAAAGGTTCACTGATGTCAGAGATGGATGGATACGTCGTAGTTTTTGGCTGCAAAAGGTGTGGTAAGTGTAAGGACGTCTGTCCTGTGGGGGCCATTTATGAAGAAAACGAGCTTGCAAAAATCGATCCTGAAAAGTGTAACCTTTGCATGAAATGCATAGATGAATGTACTAACAGGTCCATTATTTACATGGAATGACATGAGAATTATTTACATGAAATTATATGAGAATTATTTACATGAAATTATATGAGAATTAAGTCGAAGTGAAGTCAGAACAAAGTCTAAAAAAGTCAGGACAAGGTAGTAACGAGATGTTTGCCCCGGAAAAAATGCCAGTTAAGGGAAATATCATAGATGTTACAGTCCCTATTTCATCTCTTACTCCGATTTTTCCAGGAGACCCGGAGCCTTCAATTGAAAAAGTCTGTACTCTCGAAAAGGACGGGTGTGCAGTATCCAGATTGAGTTTCGGGAGCCATACCGGCACGCACGTTGACGCGCCGTCTCACATCTTGCAAGATGGACTTTCAGTTGATAAACTGGACCTTGAGCGCCTTATGGGCAAGGCGGTTGTTCTGGATTTATCCCGAAGAAATGGGGCATTGACAGACAATATTCTTGATAAGGCTTATAATGACCAGAAAATTACTGAACGTGTTTCTATCCTCCTCCTGAAAACACAGGCTTCTTTCCGGAATGAACAACATCCCGAAATTCCTGGCTTTCAGGCAGGGAAACCCGATAGAAAAGAGGAATTTGAGGAATCTGCATACCTCGATGCAACTGCTGCAACCTGGATTGTCCGGAAAGGGTTCAAAACAGTAGGAATTGATGAATTTTCCGTGGACAGCCTCTCCTCAGAAAGCCTGCCTGCTCATCACATGCTTCTTTCAAATAATGTGAGCATCGTGGAATGCCTTGACCTCAGTGCAGTCGAGGCCGGGAAGTATTTTTTCCTGTGCCTGCCCCTTAAAATTGAGGGCTGCGATGGGGCTCCGGCAAGAGCGTTACTGATTTCCGAAGACTGATTTTTTATGACTACTTCTAAGTATCCATTTTTTTAATTACTTTTTCTTTCATATCGTCTGATAACATCGTTTTAAGTTTCCTTTATTATTGCTCTTTTTAATACTATCCCAGAAACAATCACTCTGCCAAAATAGAATAATTTTTAACATACTATATACATTGCATATATTCTAAAATACATAACTGGTGCAAGCAACTCAAACAATTCAAGAAATTTTGATCTCATTGGTAGAACTAAGAATGGTAGAATGTGAGAAATATGGGAAAAATTAAAGAAAAAAACATTCAGTATATGATCGCAAAAGAACCTAAAATGCTCGGTCGTGGTGAACTTAAATTAATAGACATGGAAGTAACATACGAAAATAAAAGACGACTAGATTTATTATTTCAGTCAAAAGATTTAAAAATAATATATGAAGTTGAAATTCAATTAGGTCAATTAAACGGATCACATTTATTCAGAACTGTCGAATACTGGCTCAATGAAAGGGAAAATAAATCTGGGCATAAACATGTCGCAGTTCTTATAGCTCAAGTTGTCACAGAAAGGGCATTAGAAATTGTAAAGTTGTGTATGGAAAATGTTTCAATCATTATACTGGAAATGACAGCACATGAAAGCGAAAATGGAATACTGGATTTGAAATTTAGGGAAGTATATCCAGGTGAGTGCGCTATTGTGGACGAATATAAGCAATATGAAGAATACGAAGAAATTGTACTATGTGATAGACAGTATTATGAAAATTATGCGCCTGAGGCATTATTAAATGCGGCAGACACTATATTTAGAATCCTAAAAGAAATTGATCCCGTTATAGAAATGAACTACACACAAGGCTATATTGGATTCAAGACGGGGAAAATAAGGGGTCTTGCATTTATTGTGATAAAAAAGGAAGAGCTAATATTAAAACTTGTACTAGAGAAACTAGCTGAGACAGAAACAAAGATTAGAGATCTGGGGTTAGATTTAATTGGATATGCCGAAAGAAAAGGGAAAAAATGTGGGGAGTACAAAATTAGATTAAAAGTTGATGATGTAAAGAATAAGGAGGCAGACTTAAAGGTATTACTCAACATGGCACATGAATATAATACAAAAAATTAACAATATTTGAGCAGTTGAAGAATGAACTAAAGGGAATTAGGTTTCGTCACAATTATTGTGATTAAGACAGTTAGGTATTTTATTTATTTTATCTACTGAATTGATAATATTTGCGTGGACATACCCCATTGCTTGTAGTGGGGTATATATGCTCCCATCGGCTTTGTATCTGCCTTCATTTTCAGAATCGAGACATTGTATATCTTGTGCCATTGTAGCTGACCATCTCAAAAAGGAACTCACCTGAAACAGGGTATTCTATTACCACGCCCGTACTTTCGAGCACTGAAGCCTTCTGGCTGCTGTCCTGGCTTTCGGCAGGAATCCATATGCCTTCCGGATTCTGTATGCCCTTTATAAAGTGGATGGGTTTTCCTTCAAGCAGCATTCTTTTTTTAACCCCGTTTTTGTACTGGTAGATTAGGGTGTTGTTTTCCGGAACCCACTCGGAATCGGTCAGGTTGCCATTACATTCCTGGTCGGGGTCCACTCCGAAACTGATGTACCTGACAGACGGCGGGAGAGAAAAGATCAGGGTGCACATGCTCCCCTCAGGGCTGTACCTGTCTGCAGGGTTTCGGGCATATCCTCCCTGGATCGAGAGAAGGGAAAGGGAAGCAGTTTCTGCCTGGGCTTTAATCTCCGCTTCCTGAAGGACAGGAGAGGCTATATTCCAGGCCTGGGCCAGAAGGAGGACTACTGCAGCCAGAAGCCCAAGATAGACTACGAGTTTAAGGGGGATCGTATCTGCGGCCACAGTGTCGGAAATAATTTTTTTCATGTAATTGTAAATGACTTCCAAATAATAAAAAATTTTACTTGGTAAGACGAAGTTTTCTGGTAGCTAAAATCTAAAAGGAAAACTTGAAGATAAAGAGCAGGCTAAAAGATAACAGGAGACGACTGACAAAAGCAACCTTGAATAAAATAATGCTCAAAAGATAAACCTGATAAAAAGATAAACTGAAAATGAAAAGTACAATTCATCGGAACACACAGGAGGGTTTGGGATAAACGAAGAATGCGAGGAAAATCTGCTATGCATTCCTTTTTCTGAGGAGCAGCTTGAGGAAATCAAAAAGTATGCAGCCCTTAACGGCATGGAGGTTGAAGAATTTATAAAAAACGTTTGCCTGACTCACTGTCTCCAGCAAATGGAATACGTCCATGGGCAAAAGCCAGAAGGACCTGAAGCTGGAGAAGGGGCTGCAAAATCGGAAAACGGGTCAAAAACCGAGCCAAAGAAAATCGATATTAAAGGCAAAAAGCCTACCTCAAAAGATCTGCTTGACGGGCCGCTCGTCCTGGACCAGCAGTGCATAATGGATTTATTTGCAATCAAACGAGAGTTCGGCCATACTTCAAATAACAAGATCATTACTGTCGCCCTGAAACTGGGTTTAAATCAGCTCAGTGTGGCCCTTGATATGCTCAAGCACAAACTGGAAGAATAAAAGAAAGTGAAAAAAGAGAATAGAAGAATAAAATAAAATGAAAAAAGAGAATAGAAGAATAAAATAAAATGAAAAAAGAGAATAGAAGAATAAAAGAAAGTGAAAAAAGAGAAAAAGTTAAGAAAATGGCCTTTGCAGGCAATTTTTCCGAAAGTGCAGGGTTTTTAAGCCCTGCTGGTAAACCATTCCAGGAACTTATCGACAGCCCTGCGCCGGTGGGAAACCTTATTTTTCTCTTCGTCCCCGAGTTCCCCGAAGGTCATGCCCTGGTACTCGAAGATAGGGTCGTATCCAAAACCGCCCGTGCCACGCTCTTCGTATGCGATTTTCCCTTCCACTATTCCAGGGAAAACCAGGGGCTCTTTTCCGGGTTCGCAATATCCGATTACGGTTTTAAAATATGCGGCCCTGTCCTCTTCTCCATCCATCATTTTGAGCACTTTAGGATTTCCCAGTTTGTCTTCCACAAAACGGGAGTATGGGCCTGGAAAACCGTTTAAGGCATTTATGAAGATCCCGGAGTCGTCTACCATCACAGGCATGTTCAGTTTGTTTGCAACATACTGTGCCCCGTAAGCCGCGATCGGTTCAAGTTCATCTTCCTGGAGTTCCGGATAACCATTTTTGTTCTGGATTACCTCGATTCCGAAAGTTCCGAGGATATCCCTTACTTCGGCAAACTTGCCCTTATTTCCCGTAACAAAGACGATCTTATGCATAGCGAGCCCTCTTTTTTATCTCTTCAACTCGCCGGAGTACATCCTCTGAATCTATAAAAGTACTTCCATACCCTTTTTCGAAAGCTTTAACAAGGGTTTCGTGGTCGCGGTGAGTACTTTCAAATGTCTGGAAAAGCACATGGACATCCACACCTCTGGCTTCCAGGCTTTTGTCAAAATAAGCAAGCCCGAAGTCAATGAGGTAAAGCCTCTCGCCCGCAAGCAGGAGGTTTGAGGTGGTAAGGTCTCCGTGCACTATACCTGAACTGTGCAACTTGCCCACAAGTTCTCCGACCTTTTCCGAAACCTCGGGAGTTATAAGATACTTTATGGGGACTCCTTCGATGAACTGCATTTTGAGCTTGAATTCCTCAACATCGTAGATGATTGGCGTAGGTACTCCCGTGCGCCTGGCTTCAGACATCAGGCGGGCTTCTGCCCGGTTCCTTTCTCTCCTTATTCTCTCATCTATCTCTCTGTGCCTGTAAACCTTAGGGACCCTTTCCTTAACAAGCACCTTCTTCCCTTCAGGTCCATCCTCAAGGTAAACAACAGCTTCAGCTCCGCTGTCCAGCATTTCTCCGGGGGGAGTCCTGAAAAACGTCTCAGGAGAGATTTCAGGGACCCTTTTCATATCCTCTTCCTTTATCCAGGTCACTTTCACATCATCGGTCCTGAAACTCGGGTTCACACGCGAGTCTTCAATGGAGAGGGTATTTCCGGACTTATACATCAGGAGCCCGGTATATGCGATCATTGTCCCGTTGTCGCCCATGAAGCGTTTTTCGGGCACATAGAACGTTGCATCCCTGGCTTCACACATCTTGTTTAACATCTCGCGAAGCCTGGTATTTGCACCCACTCCGCCTGCCAGCAGCACTTCCTTTTTTCCTGTGTGGGCAAGGGCTCGTTCTGCAACCTCCACAACCATTGCAAAAGCTGTTTCCTGATAGGAATAACAGACATCTTCAAGCGAGGCTTTTTTCAGGGCTTCGCTTGAAGCAGTTGAGAGTCCGGAAAATGAGAGGTCCATTCCTTTAATCACATACGGGAGATGGATATATTGCTTTGCGTCTTTTGCGCATGCCTCGATTTTAGGCCCTCCCGGGTGAGACAGGCCTGCTCCCCGCGCAAATTTATCAAGGGCATTTCCAAGGCCAATATCAAGAGTCTCGCCAAAGACCCTGTACCGCCCTTCCATATATGAGATAACCTGGGAATTTGCCCCGCTTACATAAAGAACTACAGGGTCCTTTGCAGGGGTTTTCCAGATCCCGATTTCTATATGAGCAATGCAGTGGTTGACCCCTATAAGAGGAATACCCAGGGACAGGGAAAGCACCCTGGCTGCGGTTGCAACAGTCCTCAGGCAGGGTCCGAGTCCGGGGCCCTGAGAAAAAGCTATGCCGTCAATATCTGAAGGCTCTACCCCTTTTCCTTTTGCCTCTGCAAGGAGTTTTTTGATAACACTTGCTGCATATTTTGCATGGTGCTGGGCGGCTTCCCTGGGGTGGATTCCGCCTTTTTCGGGTTTATATGTCTCTGTGACCTCGGCAATGATCTCGGTCTCGGTCACGATTGCGGCACTCAGGTTCCAGGCAGTGCCTTCGATTCCAAGGATGAATGTGTTTTTCACGGCTTCCACTCTCCTTCCGGTGCGTCTCCTCTGCTTGCTATCACTGCCTTCGATAATATCGGAGAGGGTTATATACATTTGCTTTTCCGGTTTCTTTTCTCTGGCTTCAAAACTTCCCGAGCTTTAAAACTTCCCGAGCTTCAAAACTTCCCGAGTTTCTCAATGCTTTCTCTCATGGGTTCCGGAGAGAACAGGCTTTTTTCAAGCTTTTCCGTAAACCCTTCCAGAATGGATGCAGGGATGTCAAAGTCCGGAGGCGGTGGAGTAAGCGTTTCAAGTTCAAGTTCTTCTTGTTCCGGCCTGCCAAATCCGAATGCCGGAAGGAACAGGAGGGCGGACAAAATCAAAATCGAGCTTACATACTCTTTTTCATAAAGCGCCCATAAGACATTGTTTTCACCAGGCTGGTAAAAAATCTGGCTTACAATGGATGCCGGCCAGGATACAATGGGGAGGGTTGAGGCTGCGGGGTGAGACAGCAGCAAGCTGAAGATCAAAAGGAAAATTAGCCCGAATCCTGCTTTTTTAATAAAACCGTATGTTCCCGGAGCAAGCCACCATTCCCACCAGGCATATCTACGATTTCTTGAGCGGATACTTTTAAGGAGCAGGGTTGCAGGCTGTTTTACCTTCCTGGAATTCTCAAGCTTCAGGCATTCTTCGAGCCTTTCCGAAGCTTTTCGGAAGTAACGGATCTTGCAGTAAAAAAGTCCCAGGAAGTACAGGGCATAAGCTTTCAGTTCGTTGTCTTCGGGTTCCTGGCAAATGGCTGCCTTTTCAAGTTTTCCGGCAGCTGCAAGGAGCATGTACCTGAAACGTGCACTATTTTCCTCAAAAGAAGCTTCTGCACACATATACCTGGCGTATGCATCCCAGAGCAGGAGCCTCTGGTCTTCCGTATCCAGGGCAAGAGCTCGCCTGAAGGACTCAAGAGCGTCTTCACATGCCTGTTCTTCAAGCTCTACTCTGCCTTTCAGGCTCCTTGAGAAGGCATTCTCCGGAGCTTCTGCTATTGAAGCTTCAAGCTCTTTTAACGCACCCATGCTGTTCCCGAGCCTGAAGTAAATCTCTGCAAGCCCGTTTCTGGCATGAATGTTCTTCGGGTTTGCTTCAGTTGCTTTCCTGTAAGCCTGAAGGGCTTTTTCAAAACCTCCCTGCTTAGAAAAGGCAAAACCCAGCAGGCAGGAGGGAAGATCAGGGTCCGTCTTCTCTACTGTGGACCTCTCAAGGACCTCGGCAGCCTTCTCAAAATCCTGAAGCCTTATCAGGGCAAAGGCTTTCATTACCGAAGCCGTGGCATCTTTGGGATCGAAGATAAGGGCTGTATCAAACGCTTCCAGGGCTTTTTTCCATTCTCCGCAGTGTGAAAAAACAATACCTTTCCCGGAACAGGAGATTTTCCCGTTTCCGGAAAGCTTTCTGGCACTCTCAAAAGCTTTCAGGGCGTCTTCGTATCTGCCAAGAGCGTCAAGGGCAAAACCTTTCGCGGTCCTGAGCATTTCCAGCATGGGCTTTTTCCTGGCAGGGTCCAGAATCCGGGACATCTCCACTTTTTGTTCTTCACCGGGCTTTCCGGCTTTTTCTGTGCCTATGGTTATGTAAAAAATCTCTTCTGCCTGCTCAAAAGCCTCCAGAGCTTCTTCATATTTTTCAAGGCATATGAGGGCAATTCCTTTGTAGACAAGGGGAGATATGTCCTCTGATCTGTATTTTGCTGCTCTGTCAAAAGCTTTAAGTGCTTCTTTATATTCCCCAAGTTCGGCAAAAGCAAGCCCCCTGTATTTCCAGCCCTCAGCCCCGATTTTATTTTCAGGAAGCTCCTCGGACAGCTCAAGGTATTTTTTAAAAGCTGTCTGAAGCTGGTTTTCAAGAGGCTCTTCGGTATTATTTTGCCTGGTTTTAAGCCTGGAGAGGGCGACTCCGCGGTTGTAGCGGGCAGGCAGGCTGTCATAATCAAGTGTAAGGAGATTTTCATAAGCTTCGAGGGCTTCCCTGTACTTCCCGAGTTTGCAGAGTACATTTCCCTTTCCGTTCCAGGCAAAGGCATTCTCTATATCAAGCCTCAGAGCCTTCTCAAAAGCCTCAAGAGCTCTGGAACAATCTCCAAACTCATAATAGGCCTCCCCAATACCGCTCAGGATGCAGCTATTTTCTGGCCCGAAGGAGAGGGCTTTTTCGTAAGCTTGCATTGCTTCGTAATATTTTTCGAGGGCAAGGAAGCAGCTGCCCATCCCCTCCCAGCCTTCTGAATTCTCCGGGTCTTCTTTAAGGGTTTTACTGAATGAATCAAGTGCCTGTTGATAGTTTCCAAGAGCCAGCAGGGCTTTTCCCCTGTTAATTTTTGCTTCAGTAAGGGAACTGTCCATCTGAAGTACACTTTCAAACGCCTGAAGCGCTTCCCCATACCTTCCCAGGCTTCCGAGCAGCTTGCCTTTTTCTATCCTGTTTTTTACGTTCATGGGCTCAAGAATAAGGCTTTTTTCAAAAGCTTCAAGCGCTTCTTCTTTTTTTCCAATGCCTTCCAGAATTTTCCCCTGAGTTTCCCAGGCTCCTGCAGAAGCGGGTTCAAGTTCCAGAGCCTTTTCACATGCTCTCAAAGCTTCCCTTCTTCTTCCCAGGGAAAGGTATGCTTTTGCCTTGCCTTCCCAGGCCCCTGCATGTAAGGGTTCCAGCGCCAGTGCTTCTTCAAAAGCTTCAAGAGCTTCCACACTCTTTCCCAGAATGTAGAGGGATACTCCCCTGTAGTACCAGGCTCCAGGGTTTTCAGGATTTATTTCAAGGGCTTCTGAAAGGGCTGAAGCTGCTTCGATATGCTTTCCAAGCCGGTTTAAGGCAAGCCCGGTGTAGTAAAGAGCTCCTGCATGTTTTGCGTCTCTTTCAAGCACCCCTTCGAAAGCCTCCAGAGCCTGCTCCGGAAGGTTCAGGTACCCGAGTGTAAGCCCCTTAAAGTAGCGGGCAGAAACATTGTCCGGATCAAAAGAAAGAGCCCTTTCAAAAGCCCCCAGAGCTTCCTCCGGTCGATCCAGGTACCGCAGTATATTTCCCCTGTATTGCCAGGCGACTGTGTCCTGAGGGTTTATCTCAAGCAGGGCATCGAAAGCTTCAAGAGCCTTTTCAAAATTTTTCTCTGACCCGATCGGATTTTTCAGGTTCAAAAGAGCAAGTGCTTTACTGTACCAGGCTCTGGCATAAAGAGAGTGCATGGTGCCTCGGGAATTGTCTTCTAAAAATATTTGTGTGGAATTATATATGCGCCCGGCTATATATACGACTACAGAAAATAGTTACTGATTTGCTAAATTTGAGATCTCGATTGAGCTTCAGGTTTCATTAATGGGGATTTATTGCAAAAAATGGCTTATTCCTAAAAGAGTTTGTCCAAAAAAAGAGCTTTATGTGAAGATAATGGTTGATGGTTCTCTGTTATCAATCGGTATGTCTAATAAAAGGAGGTAGTAAAATTGTCGAGGAAGAGGGATTTTACAGCTACATTAATTTTTTTTTTGATGCTTTTATTTATTTTGATTCGTTTTTTAAGCTCATTTCAGAATTAGGTTTCTCATTAAGGGATTTATAAAAAAGTATTCTAATTTTTTAGATATCATCATTTATTTTAGGTTTTATTAATATCTATAAATATATATGATCTAAAATAAGCTGCCATTAAATTTTATTTTAAACATCTTATATTAAATACCATTTTATGCATTATAAAGTAAATCTCCGGAAAATAAAAAAACAGCTTTTTTTAGATGCTAAACCAATAGTCATTCACTCTTTCTTTTCCGGCGGAAGCTTGAAGATCAGCCTGACGTTCTTTAAGGTCAGGTTCTTTATGATAAGGGGTTTTGGCCCTAAACCTTTTATTTTCAGATTTTTTATGTTCGAGTCTTTTATTGTGATAATTTTCGTTCTCGTGTTTTTCTCTGACATGTTATCCCTTTACTTTTCTGATGTCCTTTAAATTCAGGTTCTTTATAATAAGATGTTTTGGTCTCAGACCCTTTATTTTCAGGCTTTTTACGTGAATGTTCTTTACTCTGATTATTTTTGTTTTCGTACTTTCCTCAGGCATATTTTATTCCTCTCCTTGCTAAACAGTGTCTTTCAGCTTTCGGACTATATTTTGGATGAAGTATAATATTCTGAAAATAACTTGTTTTTTATCCATTGTTTTAAGTTTGAGACATCTTTCCGTAGGTGTCCTCAAAAAATGATATAACTTAAAGATATTACTTCCAAATAGAAATTGGCATACAAAATAGATAAATTATTGCATAAAAATATTCCTAAAATATAACTTAGCGATATTTAATTAGGTAAATAATTGGGGTCTAAAAAAATATAAATATTGAAAGGAGACCTGCGACAACTTAAGTGGAAAAAGTGAACCGAATTTGGCATAATCTGCAAAGAAAAGACTTGAGATATTTCTCAGAAAAGACTTGAGATATTTTAAAGAAAAGACTTAAGATATTTTCCTCCGGAAGAGGGCGTAAGTGAAAGGAGCCGCAGGAAAAACTCCTGCGGCTCGGGTTGAAAAATGAGTTATGATTTCCCAAGCGGGTTATTTCTTGAATTCGGTGTAGCCGCACTTTCCGCAGGCGAGGCGGTTTTTGTGTTCGGCAAGGAATACACCTGGTCCGCATCTGGGACAGAACTGTTTGAGTCTGGTTACGGAGTCGCCCTGGACTTTGTAGTAATCTTTTACTGCCATGTTTATACACCTCAGTAAGGCTTACGCCTCTTCTTCCTCAGTTTCTGCTCCGGGGGCAGGGTTTCTCTTCAGGACGTATTCCAGTTCTACTGCTTTCATGCGGCTTGCATCTTCGTAGAGCTTGGCATAACCCTTGCTTTCCTGCATTCCGTACTCTGTGTTGATCCTCTGGATGATCAGAAGTTCAAGGGGAGCATTCAACATTGCAGCAAGCTTGTTCCGTACATCACTTCTGGAAGGAGTAGAACCTTCATATTTCACAATGAAATCCAGTTCCCTTCTGTTTAAAAGTGCATTATTTTTATCTTTAAGGATCTTTATGTCCATCTAAAATTCTCCGTATCTTATCCAATTCATTATTCTGATTTTTGCTGATGAGCTTTTCAAAAAGAGCCCTTATTTCTTCCTTCTTTTCCTCAGTGACCTCTACAAAGACCACACCCTCATCGGGTTGCCCGTAAAGGACCACAGACCCCAGCGGAGCCATAAGGATTACCGGAAGGGTTGCCAGATCCTCTTCTCCTTTTACAAAAATGCGGAGAAGCTTTTCTGAGGCAAACGCTTCGCAAAGGGTTTTTATCAGCTCATCGGTGATAATCCCTGCGGGATTGTCAACCGAAACTTCTTCATAGACCTTATCCCTGTTCCGGGCCGACACATCTCTGGATACCGGTTTCCTTTTGGTACGGTCATCCACAATACAGATGTCCGGAATAATCCCGGCTTCGAGCAGGTGGAATGTAGTAACATCCCCTACGGATATAAGTTTTGTGGGGCTTGCAAGCTCCCCTACAAACTTTTCTATGGTATCCCTGCCCTTTCCCCTATATAATGTACCAAGGGGTCTTTTCATAAGTGGGCGAAGTTCTCTCGGAAGTTCGATATGAACACTCAACTCAGCGCACCTTCAAGGCAAATCTATCCGGGATGTCAACCCCGAGTTTTTTTGCGATTTCCGAGCGTTCTGTGTCAAGAATTATCACAAGTCCACTCCATTCTTCTGCAAGGTCTGAAGTTCCGCAAACAGGACAGGTTTGCCCTTCCAGGACCCTCAGGCAGTGTCGACAGACTTTTTCTGGCATTGCAATCCTCTCTTTTGCCTTCTTTATTCAGGCAGTCTTTCACCTGTGACTTCCTGAGGCTGCTTCTTCCTGCGGGCTTCTTCGAGCCACTGCAGTTTTCCAAGGGCAGTCTGGCGCATGGTAAGCCCGATCTTGCTTTCTTTTGGTTCCCTTTCATTGATGCTTACTGCAACAATTCTGGCTCTTACATGATCCCCTTCAGCAATTGACTTGCCTCCGGTTTTAGTGACAAGCCTTGCGTTTTTGGCATCATAGGAAATAAAGTCGTCAGTAATCTGGCTTACGTGGAGCAGCCCGTCCATTGGACCCATTCCTATGAAAACTCCAAAGCCGACGGCTTCCACGACCTCACCTTCGATAATCTCCTGGAGCTCTGGAATAAACATTACTGCTTCGAATGTCACATCATAGTATACGGCCCCGTCTCCGACAAGGATATGCCCTTCTCCTACCTCGTCGATATTGTAAACCGTGACAAGGGAGCCAAGCTTTTTGTCAACCTGCCCTTCAAGTTTTTCCCTTAACGCGTTTTTAATGGTAGGCATCACTTCTTCCCCAAGAAGGGTGGGAGGGATACGAACAGTATCAACGAGTTTCATTAATTTATACATCTGCTAATCACCCGTAAACCTAATCAATGGAACTGCTGCCCGGAAATATGTCCGGTGGGGTTTTCAGACAACGTCAAGTCTGTTTTTCTGGCGCAGAGACACGGCCTGAACCCTGTGTTCTGCAAGCCTGCGCTTCAACCCTATATCATTTGTCAGAACAGCCGCTTTCATCTCTCCCGCGAGCCTGAGAATAACGTCATCCGCAGGCCCCGTACCGGCTATTCGCTCGCACCTGGTCATCATGGACCTGGCAACCTTTGCGGCTGTTCTGTCTGAACCTTTTTCCCGCTTTATTAGTTTTTCGATTTCAAATACAACAGCTTCAGGCACATAGAACTCATTAAAACCCAGCCTTTTCAGTTCTTCGAAAATATCCACTCCGAACTGGACAGGGATCATGAACCCGTTAGTATCGATTATGATTTTCAACTCTTTATTACCCCTACTCCAATGAGCCTCCAGCGGGAATCGATTCTCCTGCTGATAGCAACCATCGCCCCGACTGCTGCACTTATTGGGCGTTTGAGTGACACCTGTGCTTCATTTTTCCGGGCACTTGTGACCACACCTACAGTCGTTGCGGTTCCTATATTTAACATAAGGGGTTCACTGGTCTTGATTTCATTGATCTTTTCTTCCTTGGTGACTCCCACAACCCTCTCAAGCAGGTGCAGTTCCATGACAAACTGATGCCTGGTCTCAGGAAGAGTGCCTGGTATGCCTGCGATCTGTCCGGTTAAAGAGTCGCCTTTTGTCAGGGTAGGGTCAAGGTAGGTTCCAACAGCCAGAAGACCTCCGGGAGTTGCTTCCTCGACCTTTGTTGCGCCTGCAAAAATGGATGAGACCGTGGTCAGGATAGGAACCCATTTAGTGCTGCCTTCGGTTGTGATTTTTATTCCGGGCCTTATCTCAAGTTCGTCGCCGGGATGAAGTAAGCCTTCTGTAAGGGTGCCTCCGATAACTCCTCCGCGGATTTCATCAATTGAGGCTCCGGGCCTGTTAATGTCAAAAGAACGGGCAATCAGCATGCTGGCAGGCTTGCCTGCTTTATGTACAGGAGTCGGGATCTGGGTTTCCAGGGCATCGATCAGGATATCGATGTTGATGTTTTGCTGGGCTGAGATCGGGATTACAGGTGCATTTTCTGCGACCGTGCCTTTGACAAATTCCTTTATCTGGTGGTAGTGCTCGACAAGGCGTTCCCTGGATACAAGGTCAATCTTGTTCTGCACGATAACAATGTTTTCAATCCCTATTATGTCCAGAGCCATAAGGTGTTCTTTCGTCTGGGGCTGCGGGCATTCTTCGTTTGCGGCAATTACGAGCACTGCTCCGTCCATGATTGCAGCTCCTGAAAGCATGGTTGCCATCAGGGTTTCGTGCCCAGGGGCGTCTACAAAGGACACTGTCCGGTATTCTTCTGTTTTTTCTCCGCAGTTGGGGCAGGTCTTTTCCACAGTATAACACTGAGGGGCAGGGCATTTCGGGCATTTCATGAATGGGGAGTCCGCATACCCCAATCTTATCGAAATCCCTCTTTTTACTTCTTCACTATGCGTATCCGTCCACACGCCGGATAAAGCTTTAACAAGTGTGGTTTTTCCATGGTCGACATGGCCTACCATGCCGATATTAACACAGGGCTGACTCAAGTTGTAGTTTCCTCCAGTAGAGTGAAGATAATCTGATATAAGGCAGGTATTCTGATATAAGGCAAGTATTTATCCGAAATCTGCACCTTCAGGGAGTTTAACTGCTTTTTTCCCTCAGGCCTGCAGACTTCAACTCTAAAACTAATCTAATCCCTAATTTTCACTATGTGATCCTTGGTTTTATTGTAATCTGTAACTTGAAGCGGGATTTTACTGGGACGGGCTTTACATGAGCCCGAACCCCTTCCCCCGGGCAAATTCTGAATTTCCAAGCTGGAAACCCGGGCAAGTTCTGTCATTAAATTTTTAGTTAAGGCTTGAATCTAACAGATTCAGATGATACTTTTAAAGTTTACGGTATCCTGCACAACTCATATCTACTAATGCCGGAAAGCCTTAATAAATTTATGTGACGATCATATCAAGTTTCTCGAGCTCCAGAGCGCGCCTTATCTCAAAGGCAAGTCTTCTGCCCGTACTCATCGGTCTTCTCCAGAGTGAGTTGCCGTAGGAATGCCCGACTGACATATGCACATTCGTCCCGCCGCCCACTCTCGGGGCCACATCATAAATATAGAAATTCAGGTCCTTGTCCACGCAAGTCTGGAGGCAGAAAGGCCCTATAACTCCAGGTGCGTAGTGCTCCTGAGTGGCTTTTACATACTTTTCTCCCATTTCGAATACTTTTTCAAGGAGGGACTCGCGAAGAGTTGACGAGTTGTGTCCGCAGACCGTATATTCCGGGGTGAGCTGGTGCTTGGCAAGAGCCATCTGCTGAGGGGCAGGGAGCCTTACATGTCCGTCCAGACTGGTCTCAAAGCGCCAGTCAACGCCAAGGAGCTCCAGCTTGCTCATTTTCGGCTCTATTGGGGAATAGAACATATCAAGGTTGAACACAGGCCCTATAATATAACGCTCGATCCTGGCAGTCTCAAGAGCTTCACGCGTAATCACTCCCTGTTTTATAAGGGCTTCGGATTTTTCCAGGTATTCCCCGTAACTTGAAGCCGTAAAAAATCCCCTTTCGAGTGTCTTTACTGCATGAGGAAGCTTTACCATTACGAGCTCGTCAATGTCCTCTGGAGACTCTATTTTTTCCGGGAAAGGAAGCCCTGCTTTTTCGAGGATCCAGTAGTAGCTCTGCTGCTCGCTTCGTTCCTCGCTCCTGAGAAGGTTCCTGCTCCCTACCATAGGCACTCTGAAATTATCTTCGATTTCATCTATGCTGCAGTAGGAAGTAAAAGAGCGGTTAGGGATAAAAAGCACGTTCTCGTCAACCAGTTTCTGCTGATTCTGGGGCAGGAGAATTTCATTATACTTCTTAAATACAACTGCCTCATCGACAATTCCTCTCTTTATTTTCCCATAAGGGTCCCTCTGAGCTCTGAAGTATTCGGTGTAGGTCTTCTCCCTTCCTGCCTGGCAGACTGCAAGGGTCCTGAAATCTTCTTCAACTGCTCCGTCGCAGATGTCGAGTCCTGAGTGAGAGGCAATGGTCCCTACTTTAATCTTATCAGCATGCGCGTAATAGCCTTCAACGATTTCCTTAATTTCTTTCCTGTCAATCATATATAATGTCCCTCAGCTTTTTCGAGGTGTTGATAATTCTGTGAGATGGTGATCAGGTCTGATACTGTGTGATTCTTAACCTGATATGTGATTCTTAACCTGATATTCGAGACGAGATGCCTGAAGTACAGATCCCGGCGGTAGCTTGCCAGGTTTTAGGAAACAAAAGCTCTGATTGGATTTTTCCCCATTAACGGCTTTACCTATTAAAACCCTTTCTAATAGAAGTAATCGTTTATATAATGAAGGGTAAGCTGGAGTGGCTGTTTTGTCCTCTCACAGCAATCTTCACGTTTACCTGATTTTTATAGGAAACTCAGGATCAGAGGTGTAATAAAGGCCTCAACTACTGCTGCCAGAAAAAGAAGAGGCACGATCCAGTGGAAATAAAATCTGATCCCTTCTTTAAATTCTTTTTTGATCTCAGTAGGCCTGCCTATAAGGGCAGAGAAAACCTGGTGCCCGAGCCTGACCCCTATCCCAGCTGATATGAAGACCATGGGTAGTTCCACGATCCCGTGCGGGAGAAGGGCAAGGAAAATAAAAAGCAGGCCTTTTTCCTGGGCTACGAGGTTAGAGATAACTCCTACAATATATCCATTAAAGGCGATAAACATTACCGGAAGGACACCGAAGACAAGCCCGAGTACAAGAAAAAGCAGGCTTACAAAGGCATTGTTGAGAAAGATTCCAAGCATAATGACTATCGGAGGCTTATCCATGAGGGGTGCGAAACGGGAGCTGAAACCTTCCATGAGCGTATCAGCCATATCCGGAAAATTTGCCGATGAAGTATAGCCTGCAAATAGAGCCCCGAAGAACACAAAGGTAATGAATATTACATATGGCCAGATAAAACGCAGGTAGCTGGTAAACTCAGATACCTTTGAGGTACTTCTTCCTCCTGGCCGGAATTTTGTTTCTCCGTGGGCAGCTAAAAAGGCATTTTCCGCTGGAGCATATATTTTTTCCTCCCTCTCCCCTTCAGGAGTTTCTGCTCTTACTTCTCCTTTTCTCTCCCGTAAATAATAGTCTTCCTCTCTTTCCATGTTTATCCCCAATAAAGACTTAATTTATTGAATCCCGGTGTCCACTGCAGGTACCTGTTTACCCTTTATTTCAGATTCCCAGCATCATTCGGATTGTGTTCCGGGTTGCCGGAGAAAGCCCGAGGATCAAAATAACCATTTTAATAAGCATTTTCAGGTTGTTTGACTCCTCATCTTTCTCAAACTGGGTATCAAGTGCATAAAGAACCCCTACGAAGATAATTAGTTTTAATGGATACATAACCAATGCAGTATCAGTAAGTTTAATGAGATAAGAGGGAAGCACGTGTTTTTCAAAGTACCCCAGTTTATCTATCCCTATGTATGTCGAAGAAGCATCCAGCATATGGGCCAGAAGGATAGACAGGTTCAGAGGGTCGGTAAATATCGAGGATTTTAAGCGGCGCGCAACCATGTAAAAGGTAAAGGTCAACCCTATCCCTGCTCCAAGCACAAAGACCGGAACGTAAGCAACTACAATGTTCTCATAATATAGCAGTGTGCCGAGGTTTAATAAAAACCATGCCAGCCCGAAGCCTGCGAAAACGGAATGATACTCTTTCACAAGCCCTGCTTTCTGCAGCCGGATTGAGAGCCAGAGGCAGACTACGGTTATCCCGAAAACCAGGAAATAAATATTCGGGGTTATAAGCAAATAGGAGAAAGGAGGGTGAAAGATGCCTGCGGGGGAATCTTCAAGCACGCGCAGAGAAGAGCCTGCAAGTACGAATGGCAGGATTGAGAGGATGAACCTGGGTGTTATCTTTACTTCCAGTTTTTCAAGGAGCCTGAAAACCCCGAAAATACAAATGCCCAGTACCACTGCCCAGGTAAAAGTGTTTACAAGGTTATACCCGTCATCGGTCCTTATGGGATCCAGATAGTAGGTATTGATAAATTGTGATATATTATCCGTTAAATAACTCATCTTATCACTCATTCAAAATGGCAATAGCCTAATACAATTAATACTTACTGTACATAGCTGAATTTGTGTACTGGCTCATATATATGAAACAAACTTATTTCCGAACTATAAATGTAGTAATCTCATGTAGTAATCTCAACTGGTGAACGGTGTTCGGTTTAATTACAGATATTTCTTTGCCTTCTCGAAGCTTTGTTTCCGGAAAAGCAAACATTTTATACGGGCGTATTATTCTACATATATTATATTACTATATTTATATAATTAACCTATGTAATTGTATCTGTTAAAAGGTAATAGTTAACAGACTTATCAATAGAGAGAAGAGAGAGAATTGATTTAAGTAAATTCCCCTGGCGAAATATCCATGTTTTATCATAGTCAGGTACCTAAATTCCTGACATAAGCCCGGACGAAAAGTTAAATAAGGTAAAAAGGGTGCGGAATGGACTGATCAGAAGCATTGCGTTCTTAATATCATCTGAGAATTAAGGTAATGAATTAAGTTAATGAATTAAGTTAATTAATTAAGTTAATTAATTAAGTTCTCCTATTAAACCAGGTATATAAACCAGGTATATTATATTCGATAAGTTGTTTATATTTGATAAGTTGTCGATGTTTTCTGCAGTTATTATCATCTGTCAATATCAGATACCTGTATAGTTATCTGCTGGTGTTAAATACCCGGATGATTAGAGATATCTGCAGTGATAGTTGAGATGTTAATCTTCAATAAGTAATCTTCAAGTAGTCTTCAATAAGTAATCTTCAATAAGTAATCTTCAATACCGGCTGGCTTACACCTGCCGTTTTTACGAAATAAAGTATACACTATAATCTTTATCACAACTAAAAAATCATGCGGGTATGAAATTGACCATCAATAAAAACAGCGCAAAATGGATGCAGCTTCCAAGGGACGTGCTGATTGGGCATGGTGTACTTGAGGAAATTGGAGATGTCTGCAGGGACCTGAAACTGAAAGGAAATGCGCTGATAGTGACCGGGAACACTACCCTGGACGTTGCGGGTAAAAGAGTGAGCAACCTCCTGGAAAACGCAGGGTGCAGCGCAGAAACGGTTCTTACCTGTAGGGCAACCATGGAGGAAGTCGAGATAATAATGCAAAAAGCCCTCGAGACAGAGGCGACTTTTCTTCTTGGAGTAGGAAGCGGCAGGTCTATTGACCTTGCAAAACTTGCTTCCACACGGCTTGAACTTCCTTTTATCAGTGTGCCGACGGCAGCTTCTCATGACGGCATTGCGTCTTCCAGAGCCTCGATAATTGACAATGGAAAAAGCTCTTCTGTACAGGCTCAGGCTCCTATGGCCGTAGTTGCGGACACAGAAATTATCTCGGCGGCTCCTTTCCGATTTCTTGCAGCTGGCTGTGGAGACATCATTTCCAATTATACGGCAGTGATGGACTGGGAGCTTGCAAGCAGACTCCGAAACGAGTACTTCGGGGAATACGCTGCAGCTCTCTCTCGCATGGCTGCACGGGTGGTAATAGAATCTGCCGATTCGATTAAACCAGAGCATGAGAAGTCTGCCAGGCTTGTGGTAAAAGCTCTTGTCTCGAATGGAGTTGCAATGAGCATTGCAGGTTCTTCAAGGCCGGCTTCGGGATCGGAACATATGTTTAGCCACGCCCTTGACAGGATTGCCCCAAGGCCTGCATTACACGGAGAACAGTGCGGGGTTGGTACAATCCTGATGATGTACCTGCACGGAGGAAACTGGCAGGAGATCAGGGATGCCTTAAAAAAGATCGGGGCTCCTACGACTGCAGAAGAACTGGGCATAGAAGATAAATATATAGTCGAAGCCCTGTTACATGCACACAGTATCCGCCCGGACCGCTACACAATTCTCGGAAACGGTCTTACTCCTTCGGCAGCCGAGAAAGTTGCAAAAATCACAAAGGTCATAAGTTGAAAAGTTGTTTTAACTCAGGCCAAAGCAGAATCTCAGCAACTGTTTGAAATATCATAAAAATAAACAATGATATATCAGAACCTTTTAAGCTGGGGTTCAGATTTTATAATAATTAACGGCTCACTCGAGTCTTAATTAATTTAATTTATTTATGATCTGGCTTAAATTCTTTACTTCAGGTCTAATCTCAATTTTCAATTCAAAATATTTCGGGATAAGCTCCAGGAATCCCGATAATTCAATAAATGCCAGAATAAATTTAAATGGAAGAACTATTATGACAGAAAGCGATACCAAAATAACACTCATCGGATCACGGCTGGCAAGGGAAGGGCTGGAATTCATATTCAAAGGTGAAATGCCAGAATGCAAGAAATGCCGGCTGAAGAACACCTGCCTTAACCTTGAACCCGGACGCAGGTATAGGGTCGAGAGAATAAAAAGTAAAGACATACATGAATGTTTCCTGCATGACAGCGGGGTACTTGCTGTGGACGTCAGCAGGGCTCCTATCCTGACAACTATGGAATCGAGAAAAGCTGTTGAAGGGGCAAAAATTATGTATGAGCCCACCAAATGTGGCAAGAGGGAGTGCGGTGTGTATGAGATCTGTCACCCGGAAGGGCTTTTAAAAGGGGACAAATGCAAAATTGTAGATGTCCTTGAAAGCCTTGACTCAAAATGTGAAGCTGGCAATTCCTTAAAAAAAGTGAAACTTGCCTGGTGAACATAAACAAACACCTTTTAGTAATAGTAAGATCGATTATTAATTAATAAAAAATGTATATAAGCGGTGTTATAAGTGCCTGAACATGATATGAACCAGGTCCCCCCCTATGAATTTTATACCCAAAAGCGCTGGGAAAACTGGCTCGGACGGGCAAGGGAAAGCGGTTTTCAAATAAAAGAGACCGAAGAAGAAGCCGGGAAGGAAAGCGCTGTATTCGTCAATATGGTTGATGATGTGATCCTTGCTTGCCTGAAAGTAACCGTTCGCTTTGAAAAAGATCTGCTCTCTAAAGAGAAAGCTTTAAAGATTCTTGAGGAGATCAGGGATATCGTGCTTTCCGAGGTCGAGCCAATTTCTGAAGATATCGACCTTATGGTCGATTCGGTACAGACCTCTCTTATGGGGGCACTTGTCGCCTTTGAATGCTATTTTATGGGTGACTATGAGGATGAATCAAATCTCGAAGAACTTATAAAAGAAGCTGTCGATGCTGAAGCCTCGGATAACCTTGAACTTGCTCTTGATTACACTGCACAGTGCGGTGCAATCGTGCTCAAAGGACAAAGCCTGCCTGAAGAGGTTATGGCTGAGCTTCCATACGGCATTGTTGCAGAATGGCTTGATGGGATTGACTCAATCTCGGCAGCAATGGTAGGAAGTGACAGTTATAAAGAATTTGATGAGGACGATGGGGAAGACAGTTAACATCTTCCTCTTTAAATTGTATGGAAAAAAGTAAGTTTCACATATTTGCTGAATATTTAAAAATTTAGCCAGGTCTGAAATATATACTTAAGAGGCACATTCAACTTCATAAATGTGTGATAAAATTATTGTATATTTTACTGGTTGGAAAATCCTTCCTTGAATTTGAAGAGGATACTATAATCTCTTCCTCTTCAAATTTTTTTAAGTACTCATATTTTTAAACATTCAGGTTTTTTCGATTACTTTTTCATATACTTCAAGGGTTTTTTCAGCTATCGTTTCCCAGTTGTATCTATTTTTCAGGAGTTCGTACCCCTTCTCTCCCATCCTGTTGCGGCCCAGCCCCTCAAGTACATAGTTGAGGCCCCAGGCAATTGAAGAGGGCTCTTTATGAGCAATGATTCCTGTTCTGAAGTTTTCAACAAGAGCAACTGCATCGCTTGCAACCACAGGCTTTTTCGCATCCCATGCCTCAAGTACAACTATCCCGAAGGGTTCGTTCCGGCTTGGGACACAGACAAGGTCACAGGCGTTGAACCAGTCTATGACAGTGTTATCCGGGGCGTACCCAAGGAAATTGCAGGAGTCCCCTATGCCAAGCCGCTGAGCCTGGTTTTCACATTGAGCCCGCATATCCCCTTCTCCTATGAGTACAAACTGGGCATCCCTCTTCCTCAGGACTTTTGCTGCAGCTTCGACGAGCAGATCAGGTCCTTTCTGGTAGGACATCCTTCCGGTGAAGAGCACTACAGGAAGGCATGGGTGGATTCCGTAGTTTCTCTTTATTTTTCCAGGATCAACTTCCCTTTTTATTTTTCCCACATTTATTCCATTGGGGATCTCCCAGAGCTTATAATCGGGAATTTTGTATAAGTGCCTGACTTCTTCTTTCAAAACAGTAGATGTCGTAATTATGTCGGAAGCTTCATACCCTCCAAGCCATTCCCTGTGCGAAATCTCTTTTGCTTCCCACCAGTCCCCGTGAAGGTTTCCGTTGCGCCCCCATTCCGTACTGTGGAAGGTCAGGACGAAAGGCAGTCCAAACTGGGCTTTAATCCGGCAGAGGACGTTTACAGGATGCCAGTCGTGCCCGTGGAGAATATCAAACTCTCCTGCCTCTTCACGCACGTCCAGAAACCGGCAATACATAGCGTCGCACATCCTGTTCATCTGCTCCACTATTCCCCCAGTCCGGTCACATGCAATTCTGTGGTAGTGGACTCCCCTGATTATTTCATCATTGTTTTCAAGGCCTCGGGTAAAAAGATGAACCTCATGACCCTTAGCTGCAAGAGCCTCAGAGAGTTCGGATACATGGGGAGAAATACCTCCTACACGTATCGAATACAAACTTTCCCAACTAAACATTCCTATTCGAATCTTTTTCATAGACTCACTCATTCCTTTTTGTCAAAGTGAAGGACATCACGGTTACTAAAAGTTCCAGGCTTCCCCCAGCCTGTGCTGTTCAAACCCTTCAGCTTATCGGGTTAATATATATTTTTCCAGATTGATAAACTCAGGTTACTCTTTTCCTGCTGTAATTTCTCTGTACGTATTCCCCTTAAACCCTTCACGTACCTGTTCTGAACAGGAATTATCTAAATATGCCTGGTCTACAGGACAATTTTCGCATTAAGGATGCATCTCTATACTTCCCTAACTTTATTCCTTTTTAATTGTACATAAACATATCTCCGGTTTATTCCACCTGTTTTTCACTGGAAACTTTCACTTCAGTTGTTTGTTTTTCTCTCCCTGATTTATCCTGAGACAACTCATTTAGCCCCCCTCAGGTATGAGGCTGCCTTTTCCGGAGAAACAGTATTGATATAAATTCCGGTATTCAGTTCGAACCCTGCAGTAGTGGAGATCCGGGGCAGCAGCCTGAGGTTCAGGTGGTACTCCGGAGTTTCAAAAAGCTGGTAGAACATATGGTTATAGGGCATGTTTCCGAGTACTTTTGCATAACTCCTGAGGACAGTTCTCAAAATCTCACCGAGGGAAAAAAGGAGCTCCGGACTAAAATCCCCAAGAAAACTTATATGCTCTTTTGGAAGGATCCAGACTTCAAAGGGCCCTATTGAATAGTAAGGGGCAAAAGCCACAAACTTGTTATTTTCATGGATAAGGCGTGATGAGGCTTTTTCTGTTTCAAGGAGAACACAGTAAGGGCACTTTTCTCCTTCTCTAATAACCTCCAGTTCCTTTTCCAGAACCGGAGGGCAAACCGGCAGGGCGATGAGCTGGCTGTGTGGGTGGTCCTGGGAAGCGCCTGCGGCTTTTCCAGAGTTTTTGAACAGGGAGACATAAAGGATTTTTTCATGGGCTGCGTAATGACAAACCCTGTCCTTATAGACCCTCATAAGCCCGGATATTTCAGTGTCGGAGAAGTCCTTCAGGTTTTTCCCGTGCACAGGGGACTCTACTATCACCTCATGGAAACCGGACCCCGGGAAAACTTCAAGATCTTTTCCGTGAAATCGGGGGGACGGTGGCGCAGGAGAAGGCGCAGGAGAAGGTGCAGGAGAAGGTACAGGAGAAAGTGCAGGATAGAGGTTTGGAAAACAGCGAAAATCCCAGTCGCGTACTCTATTTTCCCCTGTATCGGCAAAGACCTCCCCATTCTTATATACCGCAGTTGCAGGAGGCGTTTTTTCTTCATTTCCCCCACAGAACACGCAGCTTTCAGGAGCGCTTTTTTCGGAACCTCCGGCTGCCCCTGTAAAATCCGAAGGTCTTTTAGCCCTCTCTTCAGCAATTATGCAGTATTCGGGGAGAAAATAATGCTTTCTGATTTCTGACATTTTCGGAAAACCTCAACTCGTTCCGGATTTCATTTTTTCTCTTTCCCGGAGACTTCATTTTCCTGCATACAGAAGCGTGCCCCGCTTATCAGTTCATAATACTGTTCTGTAGGGTTTTCCCAGTCCATATCCTTTGCAAGGAGAAAAGCTTCCCTGCAGAGAAGTTTGTATTTCACCCGGTCATCTACGAAATTTCTGGTAAAGTAACTGACTGCCAGGGCGTAGTCAAGGACTGTCTCATAGTAAGAAAGGTCTATGTTGTCTACCACTATTACTCCACCAAGACCTTCTACCAGGGACTCAATAGTTTTTATGGCATCACTGAAACCGCAGACCCGGCTTACCACGCTTGGGGTCCCCTCTCTTCCGGCTTCAAGCCCCGTGAGCAGGAACGGGTCGTAGCGGGAGGGAAAAACTCCGGCACAGCAGCCTGCCATAAAGTCCCTCACTCCCATTCCCAGCCCTCCGTCCTCTGTTGAGATAATCTGGGGGTAGAGAACCGCTGCAACTGAACGCTTTCCCCTTACCATCTTCGGGAAATCCAGCCCCCTCTCCTCTATCATCTGCTGAAGCCTCAGCTCGTTTCCTACAAGCACATCTTTTGGCAGGTTTACCGGAAACCCTTCCGGGAGGTTATTTTTTGGGCCTTCTGCAGCTACAAGGAAGCAGATTACCTTTATTCCCTCTTCCATATGCCCTTCCAGGATGCTGTTCCTTATTACATGCTCGAGAGCCACAAGGGAATCTAGAAGGTCAGGGTATCCTTTGTTTTCGACCTCTATGCGGGAGATTGTGAAAATGGGAATGATCTTTTCGGGTTCGATCTTTTCCCCTCCGTGATATCTGTACAGGTTTTCGGAAAGGAAATTCTGGATCTGTCCGAGGCAGCGTTCTTTCCGGTTCCAGTCTATTTTTTCGGACGCTATGGTTATCCCGTTTCTGATGACAATCCCGTTAATCCCGTAAAAAAGTCTGGCTTCCTGACGCGTAGATTCCCCTACTGCCGTAACCGTGTCTGCGTACAGGGCAAGGGCTTCGAGGGAGGAAAGGTTTTCAGGCACACCGGGAGGCCATGTACTGTCATTATTTCTTCTTTTTTGAATGGAGTTATATCCGGCAGCCCTGCCAGGAAGGGTAGCATGCAGGGTTGCGACAGTATTTATCGGGACTCCCAGTTTCTTAAGTCTCGCAGGCGCATAAAATACCCCGAACTCATGGCAGTGCAGGGAAACTCCGGGACAGGGAATTAAATTTTTACCCGAGTCTGCCTCTTCTGCCCAGGTGTCGGCAGTTTTGGGAGCCGAACTTACAAGGAGCCGGATAAGCTCGGAAATCGAATGTGAAAGAGAAAGGTAATGGGTATATTCCGCGCCATTTGGCATGCTTTCATATCTCAGGGAGTCAAGCCCCAGGAGTTCATAGGCTTCGGTTTTTACCCTGCTTTCGAGAGTCATCTCTTTTCCCATATATGCTGAGCGGATTTTTCCAAAATCAGAGGTCTGAAATTGCAGGTAACCTATCCGGGTTTTCCCTACCATTTCTTCTCCTGTGAAAACTTTAATGCCTTCGTTTTCAAGGGCTTTCAGATTTTTCTCTAGCTCTCCGTCAGAGCTGAGAGGATCAAGCCCGTTCATATCCGTAATCCTGCTCAAGCCCCGGTTCCAGTCCGCGCCCCTGTGCCCGAAATATGGCCCTGCAACAAGGATTTCCGTGTCTTCTTTTGCCTTGAGTTTTCCGGAGTCAAAGAGAGCCGCAAGGCTATGTGCCTCTTCATTAATGACGTTCCAGATACCGCCCATTTTGTTTGATGCAGGACCTGCCTCTTCTCCGGCAATTATAATGAAATGGTTTCCCAATTCCTGAATTCCCCCTCAGGTCTTTTGCAGTTAAGATTTCGTGTCCTTTTTTTGCCTTTGAATATTAATACTTATAAATTGATAAAGGAAACTGGTTCGGATGGTAAGACGGAGAACATAAGGTGATAAGTGTAAGACCGAAAACTGTAAACTCAATATAAGTTCCAGAGCCGATCTAAAACTCTTTTCTAAGGATTTCGACCGGCTATTGGTTTTTGCTCAAAAGAAAGGCCGAACGAAAGAAATACTGAATAAAAGAGAGAACGAAATAATAACTAAAAGAGAGAACGAAAGAAATACTGAATAAAAGAGAGACTGAAATAATAAATAAATAAATAAATAAATAAATAAATAAATAAATAAATA
>NZ_JJQL01000002.1:0-36724 GCF_000979975.1 Methanosarcina sp. 1.H.A.2.2 | reverse complement strand
CTTCATCTTCTTCAAGTTTTATTTTTGCCATGAATGAAGATACAGATGGGATTCAAAGCTTATAAATAGGACTCAAAATTAAGTTGCCACGACACTAGTGCCAGCGCAGAGAACGCATTGGGTTTCATTCTTGTTGCTCCGGTTATACAAAAAAATCTTATAGTATTGAGAACTGCTGCAGAGACTGTTTTATGAAATTTACATCAAATCTCGAAAAGTTTTATATGTTTTAAGCATAAAAAGTATCGTCAGATATTTTAAATAAAAATAGTTTTTGTTAATAAAAAGAAAAATAATCACCATTTAAGCAATTTTTATAAAAAAAATAACACGGGTTTGTTCAAAAAAGATAAATATTTAGATAAATAGAAGTAAATACCGTCTTAAAATTCAAACAAATTTTACAATTGAATAACTGGTGACGTTGATTTTAAATTCAAACCGTAAATCATTTCGAAATCCATGCACATATAATCTTAAGGAACTCCCTGATTAATTGGCAGGTACTATTCCGAAATGACTGCAAATATGATCTCACGTTTTATCTCGCCCTCAGCGCAAGGTTTCCCTCGCCTGCGTACAGTTGAAAAAAAACTCAATAATCTTGCTGGGAGCTTTAATACCGAGATATCAACTACATAGCGAAGACGACCAAATCAAAAGATCCGGTAAAAAAGTAGTAAAAAGAATAGCAGGGTACAAAAAGTCATAAGAGACAAAAATCCAGATGAACATGCGGTGAATAATCAAAGAAGAATAAATGAAAATAAGAATTTACGTCCCGACTGAGACTTGAACTCAGGTCTAAGGCTCCGCAGGCCTCAAGGATATCCACTACCCTATCGGGACGCAAGCGAGTACCATTGATAAGCACATTCTAGCATATAAACTTTGTTACTCAAGATACGGCTGAATCTGCAATGCATCTGTCCGTTTTCCCTGAAAATTGAGGAAAAAACCCTGTTTCTAAGGCTTCAATATCAATAAAGATTAAATGCAACAAGTTCGTTTTTATAATTTATGTCGATGACCATAGGCCTTGCAGGAAAGCCCAATGCGGGCAAGTCCACCGTCTTCAAAGCAGCTACCCTCGCAGATGTTGAGATTGCAAATTATCCCTTCACAACTATAAACGCCAACCACGGTGTCACATATGTTCAGGCTGAGTGCCCCTGTAAAGAGAAGGAAAAAACATGCGGAAAGTGTGTGGACGGAATCAGACATGTTCCGATTGATATCATTGACGTTGCAGGGCTTGTGCCGGACGCATGCAAAGGGAGAGGACTTGGAAACACTTTCCTGGACGAGCTCCGACAGGCTCAGGCAATAATTCATGTTGTAGATGCCTCGGGCGGGACAGACGCTGAGGGCAACCCTGTAGAAATAGGAGACCATGACCCTCTTGAGGATGTAGCTTTCCTGAACAGGGAAATTACCATGTGGCTCTATGGAATTCTGGAAAGGAACTGGGTGAAGCTTTCCAGGAAGATCCAGGCAGAAGGGTTAAAGCTTGAAATCGTAATTTCAGAACAGCTTGCGGGGGCAGGGATAAAGGAATCTCACGTAAATGCTGCCTTAATTGACACAGGGCTTGCAAGGGTGGATCATATAAAATGGACTGAAGAAGACATGATCCGGCTCTGTGATACTATGAGAGAGTTCAGTAAACCTCTCCTTATCGCTGCAAATAAGGCAGATATTGCCCCAGGAGAAAACCTGAAAAAACTCAAAGAACTTGACAGGATAGTAGTACCTACGAGTGCAGCAGCCGAACTGGCTTTGAAATCCGCTGCAAAAAGTGGAATAATCAAGTACACGCCAGGAAATGGAGACTTCGAGGTGCTTACGGAAGATCTTACAAATGCCCAGAAGAAAGGGCTTGAAGCCATCCATAAAGTAGTTGAACGGCTTGGCACCACCGGGGTTCAGGAGTGCATAAACAGGACTGTCTTTGAACTTCTGGACCTTATTGTAGTATATCCCGTAGAAGACGAAGGAAAATGGTCCGACAAAGTAGGGAATATGCTGCCAGATGCTTACCTTATGAAAAGAGGTTCTACCTGCCACGACCTTGCATACCAGATCCATACCGAGATAGGAGATCGTTTCCTGTACGCTGTGGATGCAAGGACGAGACTCAGACTTGGTGAAAAACACGAGCTGAAAAATGGGGATGTAATCAAAATCGTCTCTACTGCAAAATAACTGGTTGTAAAACGAGCCTAAAAAACTGCATACCTGAGAAAAACCTGAAACCGGATAAAAACAATGAGAAATAAATACCAGGCCATTTAAGGCTTTTTTAGGATGAATACTCGATGGATCTGCTTTCTTTTGGTTATCCCCTCTATGAGAGGTACCTGGCCTGGCAAATAACGAGATCAACTACAAAGACCCCGGCGCATGTGGCTATCATACTCAAGGAAACCGATCTCCTTGACCCTAAAGGGATGGAAAAACTTCTGGCCGCGCTTCTCACGTTTAAAAAGTTTAAGGTAGAACTCGTGAGCATTTATGTTGATATTCTTAAGACTGATCAACCGGTGAAAACCGAGCTTGCGTCAACACTTGGAACCAGATTGGAAGAAAGTTTCATAGATCTTCTTTCCGGAACAGGTTATGAAATATATGGCCTTGAAGGGGAAATAAAGAGCAGCCGGCAGGGCGGGGATTTTTTTGTATATGTATCACTTGGTTTTGGAGGAAGAGGGGAAATCACCAGGTCTGTACTTTCTATACTTGAGGAGATCAAGGCGGGAAGCATCAGACCGGAAGAAGTAGACGAAAAAATGCTTGAATCACACCTCCTTGTCAAGCATGAACCTGATATAATGATCCGTTCGGGAGGGCAGAAACTTTCGGATTTCCTTGTCTGGCAATCCGTATATTCGGAACTCTATTTTACGGATGTCAACTGGGAAGATGTACGAAAAATAGACCTTATGAGAGTGATAAGGGATTTTCAGAAAAGGCAGAGAAGGTACGGAAGGTGAGAAGAGATGGAGTTTGGAGAAAACCCCGGAGACTCACGTTATGTTGTGGTAGTGTGCCCTAAATGCAGGCAGCAGGCCCAAATAACAGAGACCGGGAAGAAAACCCTTAGATGCCAGCACTGCGGAGCCCTCCTGCAGGCGCGAAAACTCAGAATATTCGGCTCTTTCGAAGAATTATCCGAAGCTGTGGACTTCAGAACTCGCTTGCAGGCTGAACTTTCCGGAAACGGAAAAGAAACTTTTTCCCTGAAAACCTTTCCGAAAGAAGCCGGAAACTCAAACCCCGGAGACCAGGCCCTGAAAGGACCAGCTCAACCGGGACCCGGAACTTCTTCTGGAAGCACAGCCGCGAAAAAAGACCAGAAATCGATCCTCAATGAGATCCTTAAGGTTTCGGATGGGAAAATCGGAATTGAAGAGTTTTGTGAGAAAGCTATGGAAAAAGGGATAAGTCAGGAGAAATTTGATTTAATTTTGAAGAAACTTCTGGAAACAGGAGAGCTTTATTCTCCCGAACCTGGAATTGTAAAGCTGGTGTGAACTACCCGCTAAATCTAAAGATTTAACGGGCTTCCGGATTCATACTTCCGGCCAATTGCCAGTAAATCCCCAGGCTCATCCCCTACCTGTCATATCCAGTAAACCGGATATGCTGAGGAAAAGGGGTCTTCCCACCTTAGAGATAAAAAAAGTTAATAAAGAGATTGTTAAAGAACTTTTTGTTGTCTGGAAAATGATCTTTTCCGAGATTTTCAGCAGCAGTTATTGTCAACTACCCGCTAAATCAAAAGATTTAACGGGTTTCCTGCTGAGGTTTTATGAAGTTGAATAAGACAAACTTATATTAAGTACGAAAAGATTTACTATAATTGAGTATTTAAAAGCAGGATTGAATCCGTTTGGAGTAAGCAAGAAATAGCCAATTATATTCAAAAATAATTATACTGAACCGGAACTCACTGAAAAACTCATTGAGGCGTCCCGGAAAACTACTTACTGAAACTTCTACTGAAACCACTTAAATTTACTCATTGAGACCACTCACAAAATGATTCAATGTGTGGTCTTTGTGGTTTTATCACGATTATCCGTAAAGTTCACGGAATTGATACAGGGTATAACGGTGTTATAGACATGATGGATCCGCAAATAGAGCGAAAACTCATTGAAATCATGAGGGTGATTCACGAAAGTGACAAACCCATAGGTGCCCGGGCCATAGCTGACGAACTGAACAACCGGGGCTATGATATAGGAGAACGGGCTGTCCGCTACCACCTGAGGATCCTGGATGAGAGAGGGTTTACACACAAACACGGATATGCCGGGCGTACACTTACGGACCTTGGAGAAAATGAGATGAATGATGCCCTCATAGGGGATCGTTTTGGTTTTGTAATCTCCAGGATCGAAGAAATGGCATTCAGGACCACTTATAACCCCGAAACAGATACAGGGGATGTAGTGGCAAATATTTCTTATTTTGACAAAGACGATTTCGAAACTGTTATTGATTTGATTTCGTATACAGCCCACTCCGGGTACATGATAAGCCCGAGGGTCAGAATCTTCGAAGAGGATTCAGGACCTGAAATACCTCTCCCTCCGGGGAAAATAGGAATAGCTACCGTATGTAGCGTCACTTTTGATGGGCTTCTCCTGAAAGCAGGAATTCCTGTCGAACCCGCCTATGGAGGGATCCTCCAGATAGAAAACAGGAAACCAGCACGTTTTCTTGAACTGATCTCCTACAGCGGGACTTCCATTGACCCGATAAAGATTTTCATGAATAGAGCTCCTACCTCAGTCCTTGAGGTGCTTGAAAAAGGAGAAGGAAAAATCCTTGCCAATATGCGGCAGATAAATTCTTCGGCCTATGAGAAGGCAGGAGAAATTATGAAAAGGGCAGCAAAGGTGGGTTTGGCAGGATGTATCACTACAGGAGAAATTGATGAGTTTCTACTTGGAGCTCCGGTTGAAACAGGAAAGTTCGGGGTTGCAGTAGTGGGAGGTATTAACGGGATCTGTGCCCTTGAGGAAACGGGAATTGAAATTGAAACAAACCCGATTTCCACTGTACTGGATTACCGAACAATGTCAGAAATATGACCGGATACGTTTAGAAACATAATAATAAGAATATTCAAAATTTGAGGCAGGCAGATGCTCAGGCTAACAGTGCTGTATGATAATGAAGCATACCCTGGTTTTACAGGAAGCTGGGGATTTTCGGCTCTACTTGAAACAGACAGAGAAATCCTCCTTTTCGATACTGGATGGGACGGAACTCTGCTTCTCAAGCATATGGAGAAAATTGGCATCAGTCCTGCCTGTATAAGTAAACTGGTCCTTTCCCATCAGCACTGGGACCATATAGGGGGTCTGCCCGAGATCCTTCATGCAAATCCCGGACTCACTGTTTATGTACCTTCATCTTTTTCAGAGAAACTCAAAAGGGAAATTAAGAAGAGGGCTGACCTTGTAGAGGTAAAGGAAGCCTTAGAGATATCTAATGGGATCTGGAGCACAGGAGAACTGGGAGATAAAATCAAAGAACAGTCCCTTGTCCTGGGCACAGAAAACGGTTCCTATGTACTTACAGGCTGTGCTCATCCGGGACTTGATGCAATTATGGATGCTGCTCTTTATTATGGGGATATTAAAGGAATTATTGGAGGGCTGCATGATAGCGATAGGTTCGAGAGGCTTAAAGAGATGGAATTGATAGCAGCAGGGCACTGCACAACCCATAAGGGAAAAATAAAAGATACTTTCCCCTCAAAATATATGGAAACTCGAGCTGGCATGCGCTTTGAACTTCAGTAAATGCGAATTAAAAGGAACATACTTTCTTTTCAAACAATTACTTTCTTTTCAAACAATTACTTTCTTTTCAAACAATTACTTTCTTTTCAAAAAACCATTTCTGCTTAAGAGAAATTACTTTCGTTTTAATCCTATAGTAATCTCAATTTATTACATGATCCCTAACTGGCAGTGTCCGTGAGTTATTGATTAAATCTGGTAAAACGGAAACATCTACCGTCTTTGTCCAGATTTGAGAACCGCCCCCCTTGCTTGCGATGTTTCAGTGACTGAACCCCACGCCCCCCTAACCTTAGCACTTTAATTAAAAAATAGGTTAAGGAGACACTGAGAAAACATATGGTTAGAAATACAATGTCCTCCAACAGGAATAAAGGACTTTATGCAGAGAACTGGAAATCAGACAGGACTGCCAGAACAGTCTGATTTTATGGTTATTTCTGCCATACATAATATAATTCAAATAAACGCACTTTGAACGGCTACTTCTTGAGATACGGAAAAAGGAATCGGGGAAACCGTATCAAAAATGAGATTAAGGGAGAAACATCGATGCTGAAAATAGAAGACCTGACTGTAGAGGTCAACGGAAAAATTTTGCTTCATGACGTGAACCTCGAGGTTGAAAAAGGGTATACAAATGTACTTTTCGGGCCAAACGGAGCCGGAAAGTCAGCCCTTATGAGGACAATCATGGGCTTTAGCGAGTACAGGATTGTGAAAGGCAGGATACTGTTCAATGGAGAAGATATTACCAATCTTCCAGTGGATGAAAGAGCCCGCCGCGGACTGGGTATCATGATGCAGCGTCCTCCAGACATGTCAGGAATTAAACTGAGGGACCTTGTAAAAGTAGCATCGAAAGGAAAAAAGGATCCTGAAAAACTTGCCGAAAACCTTGATATGAAGCGCTTTCTGGACAGGGATGTAAATGTGGGTTTTTCAGGCGGAGAAATCAAACGCTCTGAGCTTCTGCAGCTTGCAGCCCAGAATCCGAGCCTCTACCTTCTGGACGAGCCTGAGTCCGGGGTGGATCTTGTAAGCATCGAACAGGTCGGAATGACAATAAAAGGACTTCTCGAAGAAGGTATGGACTGCCCGGGTGAGAGATGCAAAAAGGGAAAATCCGCCCTTATCATTACTCATACAGGCCAGGTTCTGGATTATGTGCAGGCAGACAAAGGGTATATTCTCTGTAATGGAACGGTCATGTGTTCAGGAAATCCCCTGAAAATGCTGGAAGAAATAAAAAACAAAGGGTATCAGGAGTGTATAACATGCAGACTGATGAAGTGAGCCTGAAAAAGAGAGCTGAGAGCGCAACTGAGAAAAAGGCGACTTTTGGAGAGGATTTTGAACTGGCAAAATATGAGGACGGCTCTAAGGTCAGCAAGCCTATTGAAGATCTTCAAACTCTTGACGAGGACAGTAAAAGAACCCTGCTTCAGGTAGGGGTAATCCCAAGCGAAGAAGGCAGATCAGGCAGTTTTCTGGTACTGGATAATGCAGTCTCACACTCCTCTCTGAAAGATGAGAATGTGGAACTAATGTCCACGCATGAAGCCCTTGAAAAGTATGAATGGCTCAAAGATTACTCCTGGAAACTCGTGCAGGTGGATGCTGACAAGTACACGGCAAAAACCTACCTTGAAAATGCGGATGGTTACTTTATCCGTGCGCCTGCAGGAAAGAAATCTTCCATGCCTGTCCAGACCTGCCTTATGCTGGGAAGCAAAAAGGTATCCCAGACAGTGCATAATATCATAGTCGTCGAGGAAGGAGCAAGTCTTGATATTATCACAGGCTGTACCGCCAAAAAGGGAGTTGAAGAAGGCCTGCACCTTGGAATATCCGAGATGTATGTAAAAAAAGGCGCCACTCTGAATTTCACAATGATCCACAACTGGGCTGAACAGATAGGAGTCCGCCCGAGAACTGTTGTACACGTCGAAGAGGGTGGGACTTACGTAAGCAATTACATTTGCCTGAAACCCGTACGTTCCGTACAGACCTACCCAACTGTAATGCTCGAAGGGAAGGGAGCGGTGACAAGGCTCAACACCATAGCAATTGCCCACCGGGGTTCCGAACTTGACCTTGGAAGCAGGGCAATTTTCAACGCCCCGGATACGAGAGCGGAGCTGATATCGAGAACAATCACAATCGGCGGGAGACTAATTGCACGGGGAGAAATGATAGGCAATGCAAAGGGTGCAAAAGGGCACCTGGAATGCAAAGGGCTTGTCCTTACCGACAAAGGAAGTCAGCTAGCAATCCCCATCCTTGAGGCAAATGTAGATGATATAGAGCTTACTCATGAGGCAGCCGTGGGGAAAATTGCCAAAGACCAGGTAGAGTACCTGATGGCAAGAGGGCTTACCGAAGAAGAAGCCATTGGAATGATCATAAGGGGCTTCCTGGATGTTGGGATAAGGGGAATCCCGGAAGAACTGAAGAACGAAATAGAAAATACGATTACACAGACGGCTCTTGGGATGTAAGTGCTGGCAGTCGGGGAAACTCCCGAGTTTCCCCTGTAAACTGATAAGGAAAAGATCTGCCTGCAGAAGGAAAAGTAGGGAGCCTGGGGAAAAGGTATGGAGAAGAATACAAATTTTTTTGAATCAAGTATACTTTAATTAAAAGAAGTGTTTGTATCCGGCAGGATAAAAGGAGAAACCTGCCGGTTTTTTGTGGAGTATATGTGGATATTAATGAGCAGAAAACATATTTTAGACCGGATTTCTTTGTGGAAAAAAAACCTCAAATCAAACAAGCTCATTAAACCGTAATTTGCAGATTGTAAAAGGAGTATAAAAATCTATCTCTAGGGGGCAGGGGGCGGACACATTACCAGGCAAATTAGAGAAAATACCCTGGAAAAAAAGAGAGAATTCTACAAAAAGGAAAAAACATAAATATTCTGGAAAACGGAATATTATATGAAAGGAATGTTCTCTAAACACAACCAGAAATGAAATAGAAATAGGATTATTTTTAATCAGGTAAATTTGTTTTATTTAAGGCATATGGCTTATGCTGGGAACATAAGCTTAATTGACTGGAAACCTCTGAAAAAGAGCGAATAGATAAAAGAAATTCCGGTACTTCGTATTTTTGCCTGTAGTATGCCGTACTTGCCAGTATATATATACTCCGGATATAATATTACAGTACTGTAGAAGAGAGGAGGGATTGGAATAATAGACTTTGCCTGCAAGGAATTCAAAGTAGAAGATGTGATCAAGTGCGCTCTCAGCCTTACAAAAGCTGATCTGAATGTTATGAAGCACTTCTTAAATGAACCCGAAAAATGGGTTGATACTGACACTCTTTCAAGATCTCTGGACCTGGATATTTCTACGGTCCAGCGTTCCGTGAAAAAGCTGCACGAAAAAGGGATCCTCCAGAGGTCACAGCAGAACCTTGACGGAGGAGGCTATGTATTCATTTATAAAATCCATTCAAGAAACCAGATTAAAAATGTCATTCTAAAAATTGTACAATCCTGGGCCGACAGACTCGGACAGGAACTTGAACAATGGGAAAACGGAGGTTAATTTAAAATGCTCAAAATCACTCCCTATCTGGGAATCCTTGTACTTATTGTTTCCATAGGAGGGCTCTGGTACCCCCCACTCGGATATTTCATGTTGCTTATCTTTGCAGCAATCTTCCTTATCAGCCCCTTCAGAGGCAGATGGTTCTGCGGAAACCTCTGCCCCCGGGGAAGCCTTGCTGATTTCTGGATCAGTAAAATTTCAAGTAAAAAGAAGATCCCAGGCATCTTAAGGAGCCTGTGGGTGCGCATTCCTATCTTTCTCCTGATGATGGGCGTTATGGGCTACAGGATTTCAAGTGTCATCGGAACCCTGAACGCCTTTGAAAAGATAGGGATGATCTTTGTCACCATATGCCTTGTAACAACCGCAATTGCAGTCCTTCTCGGCAGCTACCTGAGCCCGAGGACCTGGTGTTCCTTCTGTCCAATGGGAACAGCCCAGAACCTGCTAGGAGGAAAGAGGTACCAGCTTCAGCTTGAAAAAGACAAATGCATCAGCTGCAAGAAATGCGAAAAAGTCTGTCCCATGCAGCTAAAGGTCTGCCAGATCGAGACAAAACCCGACTGTATCAAATGCGGGCGTTGTGTGAGTGTCTGTCCCAAAGATGCCCTGAAGTTCTGATTTATATTTTTTATTTTTTTGTTTATTATTTTTTATTTTCCGCAAAAACGGTAAAACGGCATATCTCACAAAACGAATATTTTTATTTTATAATTATATAATATAGACTATAGGGGAGCCAAAAAACATTTTCAGAATCTGGCTTTAATGCAACCATCTGCGCATACTGTAAAGTGTCCACAAATCAGTGTCCACAAATAGGCCATAATTCAGGAGGAGAAGAATATGACAGCAAGAAGTGTACCTGAACTTTCAGCAACCCAGAAAACAGAACTCACCGAACTCTTCGGGGAATGCGTCAATCTTGACAAACGCGATCGCCACTATTATAACCACGATATAGGAGCCTTACCCCCACTTGTCAAGAAAGTAATAGGGAACACTGACCCTGCAGCTGTTGTAAAAATCCGGACGGAAGAAGATGCAGTAAAACTTCTGGAATTTGCAAACAGGCACCAGATTCCGGTTGTTCCCCGTGCAGGGGCGTCCTCCGGGTATGGCGGAGTGATCCCTACAAAGGGAGGCATAGTTGCCGATGTCACATTACTGAATAAGATCATAAGCATCGACCCCGAAGGGCAGAAAGCAGTGGTGCAGAGCGGGCTTATCTGGGAAAATTTAGATAGGAAGCTGAAAGAGAAAGGGCTTTCTGTCAGGGCGATCCCTTCAAGCGCTCCATCCTCGACCGTAGGGGGCTGGCTGGCTCAGAGCGGAGCCGGATATGGAAGTTATGAATTCGGATGGGGCTACGAGAGCATGGAAAAAGCCCGGGTTGTTCTCCCCAACGGAAAAATAAGGGACTTTTCCGGCCCCGAACTCAAGAAGTTAATAGGGACAATGGGGACCACGGGTATTATCACCGAAATTACCCTGAAAGTCCAGAAGCTCGAAGAGAGAAAAGCTGTTTCCGCCAGCTTCCCCGACGCTTCAGCCATGAAAAAAGCGGTAGAAACGATAAGGAAAAAGAACATACCCCTCTGGTCCATCTCATTCCTGAACCCCGAATGGGCGGACATGAAAAACAAATCGCCCCAAAAACTCCACTATGGGGAAATCGTGGACAAACACAGGCCAGTGTTGCCTGTTGCTTACGTCTGTACCTTCATGTACCCTGCCTCCAGGAACGTCTCCGGCCTCAAAGAAGCAATCGAGAGTGCAGGTGGAACGGTCCTTCCCGAAGAGATTGCAAAGCACGAGACCGAGGAATGGTTCAAGTCCATGAAGGTTAAAAGGCTCGGCCCCTCCTTCATCCCTGCTGAGATCCTGGTGCCGCTTGAAAAGATGGATAGTGCTTTTGAAGAAATTGAAAAGAGGATAAAACTCCCGGTGCTCACCGAAGGGATGGTTATCAGTGACGGAAACGTTGTACTACTCTGCTTCATGCGCCACTCCGAACGCTCCTTACTCTTCAATACGGCCTTTGCCCTTTCCCTGAGCATCCTGAAAATTGCAGAAGAAAACGGAGGCAGGGCCTATTCTTCCGGCCTATTCTTTGCCTCGAAGAAAAAGAGTGTCTTTGGAGACCGGCTTTCGGAAATAGAAGCCCTCAGGAAAGAATTCGACCCCAATGGAATCATGAACCCTGAGACCCTGGACGGGAAAGGGCTCCTGAACACCGCCGTGTCCCTCGGCTCTTCCTTCGAACCCATGGGAAGGCTTGTTGGAAATATGTCCGGGATCGGAGAAGTTTCCTTCAAAGACGAAAAGGACATCCCGGCAGACATTGTCGAACTTGCCTACTCCTGTTCCCAGTGCGGATACTGTGTGAGCGAGTGCGACCAGTACTACGGCAGGGGCTGGGAGGCTCAGTCGCCCCGGGGAAAATGGTTCTTCATCAAAGAATACCTGGCTGGTCGGGAAAAGCTTGACCAGAGGCAAACGAACACCTTCCTCGCCTGCACCACCTGCCAGATGTGCGACGCCCGCTGTGAGCTGGACATGCCAATCGAACATGCCTGGATGACAATGCGCGGAAAGCTGGTTGATGAAGAGAAAAAGATGACCTTCCCACCCTTTGAGATCATGGCTGCAAGCCTTCTGAAGGAGAGAAACATCTGGGCAAACCTCAGCAAAGACAGGGACAAATGGATTCCTGACGACATCAGGGCAAAAATGAAAGACAAAGCCGAGTATGCCTACTTTGCAGGCTGTACGGCGTCCTTTGTGGAAAAAGACGTAGCTGTCGGGGCTGTGCGTATGCTCGACGATGCAGGAATCGAGTTCACAGGGCTGGGAGACAAGGAGGCCTGCTGTGGAATTCCCATGCTCGTTGCCGGGAAGTGGGATGTATTTGAAAAGATCATGCGGATGAACGTCTCGAACATGAAAAAGAAAGGCGTAAAAACCGTGATCACTTCCTGCCCTGCCTGCTGGCTCATGTGGCACACGGTCTATCCCCAGTGGGCGGAAAAACTGGGCATTGAATACGGGCTTGAGACAAAGCACTATTCCGAAGTCCTGGTGGAGCGCCTGGAAGTGCTGAAGCCCAAATTCAAGAAACCTCTGAATAAAGTGGTTGCCTGGCATGACTCCTGCCACCTGGGAAGAGCCGGGGGCAAGGTATACGAACCCCCAAGGGAACTTTTGAAAGCCATCCCCGGCATCCAGTTCAGAGAACTTGAACACAACAGGGAACAGGCCCACTGCTGTGGATCAGTGGTGAGCCTTATTGCCGAGCCACCGGTTGCATATAAACTTGGAGGCATGAGGCTTCAGGAAGCTGTAGATGTAAACGCAGACATCATTGCGGCCCTGTGTCCCTGCTGTACGGTCCAGTTCCGTGTCGCCGCCGAGAAAAACAACATGAACATAGAATCCCAGGACCTCGGCGCCCTTGTGGCAAGAAGCCTCGGCTATGACATCCCGGACACGACAAACTACGCCCTGCAGTCATGGATGCCCTTTGAGAAGATGATCGCCCTCATGCAGCCCGAAAACATGACCGACCTGATGGTAGAACTCCTGCCCCAGATGATGGCCGCAATGCCAGCTCCCCTTCAGGCCATGATGAAGATGGTCAAGTATGTGCCCGGAATGGACGCCATGATGAAGCCCATGATGCCCATAATGATGCCTATGCTCATGCCTTCTGTCATGCCGAAGGTCATGCCTGATATGCTTAAGGCTGTTGAGAGACGGGTCCCGATGCCTGATTACATGAGAGAGCAGCTCCCGGACCTCATGCCAAAGGCAATGGAAAACCTGATGCCTAACATGCTGCCCGAGATAATTCCATTGCTTACTCCGCGGATGATCGAGTACATAAAAACGCATTAAAAAAGCATCAAAAAAGCAGTGAGAATTCAACGTACAAAACCCTGTACACAAAAAATCGGAGGAAAAATTTCGGGATTCCTTCGATCCAACCTTTTTTAAGAGAATTATTAGCATACTGCCATTAGCATACTGCCTTTTTTTGAAAAATACAAAGCTCCCTGTATTTAAAAAAATAAAAATCGTCCTCATGCAAGGGAAAAAAAATTCATACCTATAAACTTGGCTTCTAGAAACTCTTTTTTCAACCAATAGTTAAAAAATATCGGAATGAAGAAAAAAGAATAGGTTCCGTCAGGGGAGGCTCTTTCAATAAAAAAGAATAGTTGAGTCAGAAAAAGCAAAGAATGATAGCAAAAAAGCCTTGAAAGCCGGAAGAAAATAAAATACTCTAAGAAATACACCCGGATTTAAGATACCTTCAAAACCAACCAAAAAAAAGGTATTAAAAGGACCAGAAGACCCCATTTTAAAGATTCAAAACCTGACATCCAGAGGAATTCTTATATAGAAGTGCTTGCATTAAGAATATGAAAAATTACGCACAAAGATAACGTGCTCAGAAATACTACTGATAAAAATTCATAGAAATTCATATCATTATAAAGGAGATTAAATTTTGGCAGCACAACCGATTTTTATTTTGAGAGAAGGCAGCAAGAGAACCCACGGTTCCGACGCCCAGCACAACAACATCATGGCCGCAAAGGCAGTAGCTGAGGCAGTAAGGACCACTCTTGGACCGAAGGGTATGGACAAGATGCTTGTAGACTCCATGGGAGACGTCGTCATCACCAACGACGGAGCAACAATCCTCAAAGAAATGGACATCGAGCACCCAGGTGCAAAGATGATCGTAGAAGTCGCCAAGACCCAGGATGCCGAAGTAGGCGACGGGACAACCACCGCAGCCGTGCTCGCAGGAGAATTCCTGACAAAGGCAGAAGACCTGCTTGAAAGCGGCGTTCACCCCACCGTGATCGCAAGCGGCTACAGGCTTGCAGCAGACCAGGCTACAAAGATCCTGGAGACCATCACTGTCAGTGCATCTCCGGAAGACACCGAGACTCTTGTGAAAATAGCAGGCACAGCCATTACAGGAAAAGGCGCAGAGGCTCAAAAGGATCACCTTTCCAAACTTGCAGTCAAGGCCGTTAAATCAGTTGTTGAGGTAAGTGAAGATGGGAAGATCACAGTGGACATAGAGGACATCAAGATCGAAAAGAGGCCCGGCGGAAGCATCAAAGACTCCGAGATTATCGAAGGCGTAATCATTGATAAAGAACGTGTCCACACCGGAATGCCGGAAATAGTGAAAGATGCAAAAGTCCTGCTCTTGAGCGTGCCCATTGAACTCAAGAAAACCGAAACAAAAGCCGAGATAAAGATCACCGCCCCTGACCAGATGCAGCTTTTCCTTGACCAGGAAGAAGCCATGCTCAAGGAAATTGTGGAAAAAGTAATCAGGACAGGTGCAAATGTAGTCTTCTGCCAGAAGGGCATTGACGACCTTGCCCAGTACTACATGACAAAGGCAGGCATTTTCGCGATCCGCAGAATCAAGAAGAGTGACATGGACAAACTCTCCAGGGCAACAGGTGCAAAGGTAATCACAAGCATGGATGAAATCGAGGAGTCTGACCTCGGCTATGCAGGCCTTGTGGAAGAGAAGGACGTCACAGGTTCCAGAATGACCTTCGTCACAGGCTGCAAGGACAGTAAGACCACCTCAATTCTGCTTCGCGGCGGAACCGAGCATGTAGTTGAAGGAATTGAGAGAGCCCTTGAAGATGCCCTCAGAGTTGTGGGCGTTGCTCTCGAAGACCAGAAGATTGTTGTGGGCGGCGGCTCACCTGAAATCGAATTATCCCTCAGACTCCAGGAATACGCAGCAACCCTTAAAGGCAGAGAACAGCTTGCAGTTAAGGTCTATGCCGAAGCTCTCGAAGTCATTCCGAAAACCCTTGCAGAAAACGCAGGGCTTGACCCAATCGACATGCTCGTGGAAATGCGCTCCCAGCACGAGAAAGGCAACAAGCGTGCAGGGCTCAACGTCTACAGCGGAAAGATCGAGGATATGTTCGAAAACAACGTTGTCGAACCCCTCAGGATCAAGACCCAGGCAATCAACGCTGCTACCGAAGCTGCAATCATGATCCTCAGGATTGACGACGTAATCGCATCCTCAGGCATGAGAGCAGGTCCAGGCGCAGGTCCGGGCGGCGAAATGCCAGAAGATATGTAAATAATTCAAAAATATGAATCCAGGGTTACCGGAGAGAATTCCAACTTTCCGGAACCTTTCTTTTCCGTTCGTTTTTCCAATTTTCAAAAGAGTCTTCTTTCAGAGTAGAAGTATTTTTCAGAACAGTGGTATTTTTCAGAACAGTGGCATTTTTCAGAACAGTGGCATTTATTTCAGAGGAAAAGAATCCTTTTCTAGAAAAGAAGCATCAAAAGCCAGAAAATAATAGTCTCTTTAAAACACATGGGTATCGTCTGACATTGGAATGCCAGGAGAATAAGAAAAGCCGTTTTTGGAGCCGTTTTTAAATAACTAACGTAATTAACGAAATTATTACCTGGCTTCGTAGCAGGAAAGTTCTCTTGCGTCGACCCTCACTGGTTTTCCGAGTTCGTTTGAAACGACGCTTTTCACCCGTGCCATGCACCTGCATTCAAGCTGAATACGAGCTGACATGGCTTCTCGCTCTTCACAATAGATATCGTTTGAGCTGACAATAGAATGAACAGAGATCTGCATCTGCACAATCTTTGCTATAAGAGCTGAAGTTCCATCTGTAAGGTCCTGAAGGCTCGCAGAAGTAAGGAGAACATTATCTCCTGCATTGAGCCCGAGTACTCCGAAGAAGTTCTGCGGAGTCCGGATCTCAAGAGTCCTGAGCTCGTGTTTCTTCAGGACCTCAATCACGGAATCAGCAATTCCTGTTAACGCGATGTACTCCATGGAATCACCCGTACATTGGGAATTCCTTCTTTACTTCTCCTTTCTGCTCGGTAGTCTGAACGTCTTCAGCAAGCTTATGGAGCTCGATTTCTATGCGCTCAGCCTGTTCTATAAGCCTATCAGTGCTGACCGAAAGCCCGTACAGTTCATTAAGGACTCCAATCACGGCAGAAGCGGCTCTCGGATCAGGGTTCTGGGTTTTTGTAGCCCCGAGTAGACTAATTGCAGGAATCCCGCGCAACAGGCATTCGGCCATTACGCTGCCTGAAATCCCGGAAATAGTCCCCATCTGGAAAATTTCTACCTTGTCCCTGATTTTATCCAGCATTTCCGACGTGGTTGCTGCCCCGAAAACCTTATGTCCCCCGTCCATAATGGCAATTCCTGCAATGGAAGCAACCTCCCTAACATTGATAGACTCAGCCCAGTCCACGAGAGCGTTGCTTACATCGTAGGATACCGAGTGACTGATCGGAATATCGGAGATGACTATAATGAGGTTGTGCTCCACGTTTTCGTAGATCCTTACAGGCATGTTTATAAGCCCCTCATAAAGCACCGCAATTGAAGGGAAATACCTGGACTCAATGGAGCCTATATACTCCATATTCATCTCTTCGATCATGTGCTGACTTGCTATATTCCCCACAAGCCCGATTCCGGGAAAACCTTCAATCAAAACAGGGTTTTTTGACTGCACAGGTTTGGTAATAATCTTCACGTCGTTGTTGTCATAGTCTGTAGTAGTTGACAAAAAAACCACCTCAATGAAATAAAACCCCTATGATTATATCTGCTAATCCTAAATAAACAAGTTTCTCGCCAGCCCGGGTCTGCGTGACCTTCTGCACAGACATCAATAAAAAAAATATCGACGAATCCGGGATTCCGAATGCCATAACCCTCTTTTTTATTAAAAGAGAATCCTTTTAATATATATCTTTTCTCATGACAGAGAAAAAATAATTCAGATCAGAAGCGTTTATTCTAATTACGATGCCTTCTCCGCTAAATGTTTGCTAAATGCAAACTGTGTTGATGAAGGTAAGAAAAAGAGAGGGAAAAAAGTTTCATAGAAAAGAAAGAAGATACCAGAAAAAAGACGGAAAAACGGACAGAAATAAACTTAAAAAGTTGATAAAATAATTAATGAAAGAAGTTCGTAAAAGAAAATTAAAATCAAACATAGGAGGAAGTAATTTATGGAAAAACCAATTCTTTATCTGGACAGCGTAGGGGAAGCAAACACGGAAGCTGTTATTGAAGCTGCAGCAAAAAGGGCAGCAGAACTTGGAATATCCCACATTGTAGTTGCCAGTACCAGCGGGAAAACTGCTCTTAAAATGGCAGAGGCAGTAAAGGGCAGCGCCATAAAAGTAATTGGAGTAAGCCACCAGTACGGGCAGAAAGAGAAAGGCGAGTGGGAAGTAGAAGAAGAATACAAAAAGAAGCTCGAAGAACTTGGAGCAGTAATCACTACCCAATCACATATGTTTTCCGGAATAGAGCGTTCGGTCACAAAGAAGTTCGGAGGCTATTCAAGGATCGAAGTAATTGCAGATACCCTGCGTTCCCTTTTCGGAAAAGGCTTCAAGGTAGCGATAGAAGTTGCCATTATGGCAGCAGACTCAGGCCATATCCCGGTCTCAAACGATACTGAAATCATAGCCATAGGAGGCACAAGGTGGGGTGCAGATGTGGCTCTTGTACTGAGGCCGGCTCACAGCAATGATTTCTTCTCCCTTCAGGTAAGGGAAATAATTGCAATGCCGAGAGCAAAAGAAGACTGAAAAGAGAAGAAATAGAAGAGCACAGAAAATAAAAAGAGTATGGACCCCGGCCTCAAAAAGCCAGTCCATTTCTATTTTAAAAAAATTAAGCCATCCCAAGCCTTTTGAGAATCTCCATCCGGTCTTCTTTGGTGAAGGACTCGCCCTGGAAGGTCTCAACCGCGTTCTTCAGGAGGGTCACTGCAAAGGACATCGAAGGTCCGCCGCCAAAAGAAACTGAAACCATGGCAGCCTGCATAATTTCCTCTTTTGTTGCTCCGGCCTCAAGGGCATTGAAGGCGTGCAGAGAGATACAGTAAGGGCAGCGGTGGTAGAGGGCAACACCTATAGCAATCAATTCCTTGGTTTTGAAGTCAAGAACCGAAGTTTCAAAGCTTGCTCCGACCATGCCTATAAACGCTGCAGCCTGCTTTCCCTGAACTTCGGTTTCGGAAGCAAACTCACCAAGTCCGGCCGTAAAATCAAATAACAATTTTTTCGGGTCTTCAGTCATGTAATCACCTGTATGTATCTTGTATATAACCATGAATTCTTGAGATATATAACGGTTGTGCATGAGTGATACAAAACTATCCAAAACAGAGAACGTCACATGCGAAAAGAAACCAAAATATCCCGGAAAAACTAAAGGCAAAGAGGAAAACTGAAAAAAAGTATAGGGCCCCTTTGAAAAAAATCCTGTCAAATTCGCCCCACCCCGGACTCCTGCAAGCCCCCAAAGATAAATATATCTGAGAGGCATCTATACCCCCGGCATGTCAGCGACATTTGAAATTCTCGACAAGGACGCAGGCGGCAGGATAGGTAAACTCAAGACCCCTCACGGGACTGTTGAGACACCTACTGTCATGCCTGTAGTAAATCCGAACATCCAGCTTATCTCCCCGAAAGAGATGAAAAGCTTCGGGGCAGAGATTCTGATCACCAATTCCTATATCATTTACCGGAAGGAAGAACTGCGAAGTGTCGCCCTTGAAAAAGGGCTGCACGGGCTCCTTGGCTTTGACGGGCCAATTATGACAGACTCGGGCTCTTTTCAACTTTCAGTATACGGGTCAGTGGAAGTTACAAACGAAGAGATCCTCGCTTTCCAGCAGAAAATCGGGAGCGACATCATAGTCCCACTTGATATCCCGACTCCTCCGGACGTTCACTACAGGAGGGCGGAAGAAGAACTTGTAATCACTACCGAACGCCTGGAAGCTGCCCGCAAATTCATTCAGGGCGAACAGCTCCTTGCAGGCCCGGTCCAGGGATCGACCTATCCCGAACTCAGGGAAAAGGCTGCATCCCACCTGAAAGACCTGAACTTTGATGTTTATCCCCTGGGAGCCGTTGTCCCGCTAATGGAATCCTATCGTTACGCAGAGCTTGTGGATGTAATTGCCGCAGCCAAAAAAGGTCTGTCTCCGACCTCACCAGTACACCTTTTCGGGGCAGGGCACCCTATGATGTTTGCTCTTGCAGTCGCGCTTGGCTGTGACCTTTTTGACTCGGCGGCTTATGCCCTCTATGCCAAGGACGGGCGTTATATTACTGTAAACGGGACTTATCACATAGAAAAACTGAACTACCTGCCCTGCTCCTGCCCTATCTGTTCTAAATATACTGCAGATGAGTTGAGAAAAGCCAAAAACCGGGACGAGCTCCTGGGAAGGCACAACCTCTACGCAACCTTTGCGGAAATCCGGTTGATCAAGCAGTGCATAAAGGACGGAAAACTGCTCGAGCTTGTTGAACAACGCTGCCGTGCCCACCCGAAACTTCTTGACGGGCTGAAAAAGCTCTACACCCATTCTCCCTGGCTGGAACAGTTAGACCCTGCCACCAAAGGCACCTATTTCTACTGCGGACCCGAATCCGCCTCCCGCCCAGAAGTTCTGCGCTTCGGAAAGCGGCTGGAAAGGTTCAGCCTTGAAGGTTCGGCAATTATCCGCACAACTCCAGTGAAAGGGGAAAGAAGCTATGACCAGCTCCTTATCTTCAAAGCACCTTTCGGGGCATTTCCTGCAGAAATGGAAGAGGTATACCCATTCAATGCCGAGGTCTCAAAGTTTCCGGATTACGAAGCTCTCAGCACCGCCCTTTCAAATACCCTTAAACTGATAGAGCTTAACCCGAAAGCGAAGTTTACCTTTGTCTGTGAGCGGGCGTTCGAGCATCCCCTTCTCGAAAAAATAAAAGAAAAGGCTGAACTGGTCTACAGGGATGCCTGGAAAAAAGAATAAGCATCTCATAGCCCCTTAAAGGGGCCTGGATTTTTCATGGATTCTTTAATTGTTCCAGGGGTTCTCATGCATCTCGTAAACCCCTCAGTTACCTTTTCATGGCAGGATTCTCCTGAAAAAGAGAAAAAGGAAACTTTTTTGAGATGCCAATGTTTATAGGACTAACTGTAAAAATCCCTGATAACACTAAAAACCTGACAATTCCCGAAATATAACCAACCCCCAATACAAACCAGAAAAGCACAGGTGAAAAGATTGTCCCTTACAGCAAGAATCGGGGAGCTCAGCCCCTACCTCCGATTGCTGAGACCCGAACTCTACTACATGGACCTGACCCTCCCCGCCGCAAGCGCGATCCTTGCTTCCTACCTGGCAACCGGAGGGCTGCCCTTACTTGTCCCCTTCTTGATTGCCGTGATAGGAGGCTTTGCGGCCATAACCAGTTCATATGTTTTCAATGACTGCTGCGATGTCGATATCGACACCATAAATATCCCGGACCGTCCCCTGCCTGCGTCGAGGGTCTCAAAGAACTCGGCAATGATGTACGCTCTCTTGCTTTTACTTATCGCAGGTGCCGCAGCCACGTACTTGAACCCGGAATCCCTTGCAGTCCTATTTGTCGCAGCTGCAACTATCACCATTTACTCAATCTTTGCAAAGCGCAGCACCTTCCTGAGCTTCCTGCCTGTCGGCATCTCCTACGGACTCGTACCTATCGGGGTATGGCTTGCATTTGACCCCGCAGGAATCCTGAAAGGCAGCGACGGAGTGATTTTACCCCTTCCGGCAATCTGTTTCGGGCTCATGATGTGCGTTACGGACTGGGCTTTTACTCTGGGAGGCGTTGCCAGAGATGTGGAAGGAGACCGGCTAAAAGGGGCCCCTACACTGCCCGTAACCTTCGGAATTCCCTTTACCGCCAGGTTTGTGACATTCTGGTGGATTGTCGGAGTTATTGCTTCAGTTATAATAGGCTGGTCAGCCAGACTCGGCCCGGTATTTTTTGCAGGCGCTCTTGCCTCAGGGCTCTGGATGCTTGCCCAGTGTTTTGATTTTATCAAACATCCAACTCCTGAGAGGGGCGGCGCGCTTTTCCTTAACGGCTCAAACTACAGAGCAATAATGTTCGGGTCAATGATCCTGGACGTGGTGCTCTGCATATATCTTGGATCTTATACCTCCATTATCTGGTGAAAAAAGGATAGAAAAAAATGGATGCGGACATTATTGTAATCGGGGCGTCCCCTGCAGGGCTCATGGCTGCCAGAAATGCCTGTGAAAAGGGTGCGGATGTCCTTTTGCTGGAAAAAAAGGAAGAGATAGGGAATCCGCCACACCCTGCAAACTCTTTTTTTAAGGGGATGCTTGACAGGTGCGGAGAAAAGGTAGACCCGTCTTATGTTGTGCATTACCTCAAGGGAATGAAGATTATCTCCCCGGAAGGACGCGAAGTTATAGTAGAAACACCTGGTTATTCTATCGATAAAACGAGATTTGACCGGTTTTATACTGAAAAGGTAATAAAAACCGGTGTTGATCTCAGAACAGGGATAGGAGTAAACAGTATCCGGAAGGAAGGGGGAGAATTTGCGATCAGTACTTCGGCAGGGGTGTTCAGGTCGAGACTTGTAGTAATTTCCGACGGCATCAATTCAAAAATGGCATCCCTTCTAGGTCTGAAAACAATGAAACACCCCGAGGATATTGCCTGGGGAATTGAGCTGGACGTCAGGGCTCCTGGGCTCGGGAAGCCTGAAATGTTTGAGTACTATGTAGGAAACCATGCTCCCGGCTGGAAGACCACATATGCACCCAGAGGAGGCGATAATGCTGCGATTGGGGCTTATGTGCGCAGATGTGGGAAGGATGCCACTCCTTACCTGAACGCCTGGGTGGAGCGTTTCAAAAAGCTTAAAGGGCTCGAAGAACTTGAAGTTGTAAGAAAACTTTCCGGGGGGGACCCTATTGTTACTATCCCAGGTGAGTACATAACTGATGGGATAATGGTAGCTGGAGGAGCTGCAGGCCAGTCCGGGATAGGCTATGCAATGAGGGCAGGTCAGATATGCGGAGACGTGGCGGCAGATGCTGTAAAAAAGGGAGACGTCTCAAAAAGTGCTCTTTCGGAATACCGGAAAACCTGGGAAAAGGAGTTTAAGGTCGAGCATTACCTGGGCCGTATAGGGCTTGAGACCCTCAGGAAGATGACGGACAGAGAAATCGATGAAATGGTAAGGGTGTTTGAAAAAGAAGACCTGTCCTTTATCCACGGCAGCGCCTTTGAACAGGCTATGCAGGTATTTATCTTCACGTTGAAGAAAAAACCTTCAGCTATGCTAAAATACAGAGCATTCCTGAGGGACAAGTAAACTGGAGACGAAAGGCAAGCTGGAAAAAATAGGACTGAAAAAGGGATAAGATAAAAAAGAAAGACAAAACCAGAAAAAATAGAACGGAAAATAAAGAAAGGAAAATAAAGAAAAGAAAAAACTACCAGAAAGCCAGATGCAGGGAAAATATGCAGTACGAGTTTTATAAAAATCCCCTTTTCAGGGTTTATGCCGAAATTGAAGATGGGTGCTTGAAGATGAAAACCGGAGGAGTAGCCTCCCCACTCATGAAAAAAGCCCTTGCGGCAAACATCTCGATCTTTGACGGCGAAAAGCCTGCGAATGTAGAAGCTGACCGCCTGATCTATTCTACCTGGATGCCTCCGATTCCAAGTCCGGGCTTTGACCGGCTTGTGAAGAGCCAGTTATCATCAATGTTCGGAAAAAATATGCCTGACCAGGTAACAATCTCAATTACCGAGGACTGCCCCAACAACTGCATCCACTGTGCCCTCCCCGATACAAAGAACAGGGCAAAGCTTGCACCTGAAACTGTTAAAGATGTAATTGATCAGGTGCTCGAAATGGGCACAACCTTTGTGATTTTTGATGGGGGAGAACCCCTGACCTACCCTGGTCTGGAAGCCCTGATAAGCTACGTTGCCCCTGAAAAAGCTATTACCGGGATGTTCACCTCAGGAGTCGGACTAACAGAAGAACGCGCACGGAGCCTTAAAGCTGCAGGGCTGTATTCCCTTACAGTTAGTTTTGACAGCGCATATGAGGAAAAGCATGATTATGTAAGGGGCAGGAAAGGAGTTTTCAAAAGCGCGGTTGAAGCAGTCAAAAACGGACTTGCGGCTGGGCTGCTTGTAAACATATATGTGGTGCTTTCAAGGGACAATGTCAATGAGCTTGATGAACTCTATACCCTTGCAACAGATCTTGGAATCCATGAACTCTCTTTCTATGAGATAGTGCCAACAGGCAGGTGGATGGACCATGCTTCCGAGATCATGACCCCAAAAGACCTCAGGAAATTTGACAATTTTGTGTCCCAGACCAGGGAAAAGGAAGGACCCAGAGTTTTTCCAATTCCACAGGTTATGAAGACCACAGGCTGTATGGCAGGCAGAAAATGGCTGCACATCACGCCTGAAGGAAATATTCACCCCTGTGCCTGTATCCCCATTCCCTATGGAAATGTCCACAGGGATAAAATAAAGGATGTCTGGAAAAAAATAAGGGACGATCCGGCATATAACGCAAAATGCTGCCTTATGAGAAACCCCGAGTTCAGGGAAAAATACCTGAAGCTTCTAGAGTGAGCTTCAGGTTTTTTAAAGCAATTTTCAGATTTTTGAAGCAGGCAGACCTTAAAAGTCATAATCGTTCTTTTTTTCCGTATGCTCTGTGAGGTGAGCTTGCCTGCACAACAGACAAAAGCGAAAGCACTAGCCGTGCGAAAGTACACTGCACGAAAGTACACTAACAGAACATCAACCGTACCAGGAAGCGACGAAAAGTAAAAGTTTATAGAAAAGCCGTATATTCCGGGATAAAAACAACTGAGACAGCATAAGCAGGAGATATAAACAGGCAGAAAACAGTCAACATTAAACAAGCAGCACATTACTGCTCTGGGAACAGAAAAATAAGCTGAGAACAGAAAAATGAGTGCAGGTAAAGGTTTGGGACCTTTACTTGCAACGGAAATTAAAAATTTAGCGAGCAAATATATTCGATGTGATTGATTAGACTAAACCAGACCGCTGAAGAGTCATCAGGTCTTCGGTAGTGAGTTTAGCTCCGCCCTTGAACTTATCGAAAATGGATTTGGCATCCTTCTGAAGTTCGGACTTGACGACACGGGACTTTCCGTCCTTGTCTTTCTTCTTGAGCTTGAAGACTTCTTTGTCGAGATCCCTGATTTCCTTCTGGGCATTGATGAAAATCTTGTGCTGTTCGTCAGCTGCTTCCTGGGCTTTTACAAAATCCCGGTGTGCAATGTCTGACTCTGCCCTGGTTCTGTCAGCTTCCTTGAAGGCATTAATCATCTTCTCGTGGTATTCCTGGGCCTGCCTGGCGTATTCTGCAAGCTCGTTGTGGAACTCCGAAGCTTCGTCCCTGATTTGCTGGGCTTCATCCAGGATATCTTTCAGTTCGAGGTTGCCCTCAAGCTGGACTTTTTTCTCGTGGTATTGTTTCTGAAGCTCTGCAATCTTGCTAACGAGTTCTCTTTCCTTGCTTGTGCTGAGAACTTCGGTCTGCTGGGTGAATTCAAGGCGATCGATGTCTTTCCTTAAGGCTTTGATTGAGGGCCCGCCAAGGTTGTTCTGTTTCCTGATGGAATCTGCCTTTGCGAACAGATCATTTGCTTTGGCGTTGGTGTCATCGCGCTTGTTCTTGTATTCACTGACCTTCTCGTTGATCTCGTCCCTGAGAACTTTTAGTTCCTGGGCTTCGTTGATAAGGTCTTTTGTCTTCTTGTTCAGGTCGTTGCGCTTTGCGGCAAGCGCGCTGGCCTCAGCGTTTAAAGTATTCCTTTTTTCCTTGGATTCTTCAGAAATGTCCTTCAAATCTGATCTTTTTTTCTGCAATTCCTTTAGCATCTCTTATTGTGCCTCCCGATCCAGCAAAAGAGCTGGCATTTTAGTAGTGTTCGATGTCGACATGCTGTGCCTGATTACAAAATTGATAAGAAAGAGAGTCAAGAACAGGGATCACGGCTCTCAGGTCTTTTATTGTTATGACCACGTCCGCATATTCCCTAAGTATGGGCTTTGGATTGAAAGCTATGGCAAACCCAGCTACCTCAAAAATGCAAGCATCGTTTGCGCCGTCCCCGACAACCACACACTGCTCAGGCCTGACATTGTAAAACCGAGCCAATTCCTCGAACACTTTTGCTTTGGAATCGCTTTGTGTGACAGGACCGACAACTTCGCCCGTGAGGCAGCCGTCTTCCATAAGCAGTTCGTTAGAGACGACGAAATCAATACCAAGCACTTTACCTACCATCTCGGCAGCTATGGTAAATCCACCGGAAATCATCGCAGTCTTATAACCCCGATTTTTAGCATACAGGACAAGTTCGGCTGCTCCCGGCATAAGATTAATCTGATTTACAGCATCAAGGGCAGTTTCAAGGGGAAGTCCCTTAAGAAGTCTGACCCTTTCTGCAAGCGCTTGCTCGAAATCGAGGTCTCCATACATCGCTCTCTTCGTAATCTCCTCTACTTTGCTTACAACACCTGCGGCCCTGGCGAGCTCATCGATGGTCTCAGCGTCTATAAGGGTACTATCCATATCAAAAACAATAAGTTTGTTTTCAGTAGAATTATGTATAGGACAGTTCACTCAATCAAAACCTGGACCTGAATAGCTATATATATAGCGGGACAATTCCCGAAAAAGGGCATGCCGCACGAAATACCGTTTTCAGGGTACCCCCGCAGCTTGATAGAATATATGTGCCCTGACATTAAAAGCCCACCAACGGATAAAGTTCTTCAAATTATAATGCGGGTTTCGCGAAAACAAAACCACAAAACAACAGCATTGATGTCAACGTTTTTGAGTGAAATAAATCACATCCCTTTTAAGCTTTTCGGAGGAGCAACAAAAGGTACCGAATAATGATTATAAATAGGACAGATATATATAAAATAAGATGGATACGAAAGGGAGATTGCCAAAAGGATTATAAACCCTTTAGGAATTCCACTATTGAAGAAAAAGGTCAACACAGGATTTTGAGAAAAATGGTCAACATAGGCTTTATAAAAATGGGCAACCTGGGAATGAGCCAGGTTATCAATCTGATCCAGGATGAAATTGCAGCGCGAGAAGGAATTACTGTAAGGGTATGTGGTACTGGTGCCAAAATGGGCCCAGCCGATGCCGCGGACACTGAAAGCTTCAAGCAGTGGAATGCTGACTTCGTGGTAATTATCAGTCCGAATGCAGCAGCTCCAGGCCCTACCGCAGCCCGTGAACTCTGGAAAGATGTACCCTGTATCGTAGTTTCAGACGGTCCTACAAAAAAGGAAGCCCGTGAGGCTTTTGAGCAGGACGGTTTCGGATACATTATCCTTCCGGTAGACCCCCTTATCGGAGCAAAGAGGGAGTTCCTCGACCCCGTTGAGATGGCATCCTTCAATTCCGATGCTATGAAAGTCCTTTCCGTCTGTGGTGTTGTAAGACTTATCCAGGAAGAGCTCGACAGGGTAACCGAGCAGGTTGCTTCCGGAAAGTCAGGAAAGGAGCTTGAACTCCCGCATATCTTCGCAAAACCTGAGAAATGTGTAGAACACGCAGGATTTGCAAACCCATACGCAAAAGCAAAGGCTCTTGCCGCCCTTCACATGGCTGAGAAAGTTGCACAGGTTAACTTCCCTGCTTGCTTTATGTTAAAGGAAATCGACCAGGTCTGCCTCACAGCCGCAGCCGGGCACGAGATAATGGGAGCTGCAGCGCAACTCGCAACCCAGGCAAGGGAAATCGAAAAATCCAACGACACAGTCTTCAGACAGCCCCACGCAAAGAGTGGTGCCCTGTTGAAGAAGGTCAAATTATACGAAAAACCACAGTAAATACCGGAAAACTTTTCCCGGTTTTAAAACTCAGACCCTGTATTTCATTCAGGACTGGAGGAATTGGAAAAATGTCCCTCTCAAACCTTGAAAAAGAGGTGGGGGACAAAATCCTCCAATAAAAATCAATTCGCTTTAAAAAAACAACTCGTTTTAAAAAGCAATTCGTTTTAAAAAGCAATTTGTTATTTCCTTTTCTTTATTAGAATGCTGCTTGTAACCTGCTTTGGCTTCATTTTTTTGCATCCTCGACTTCTTCCAGCACGGAAGTATATTCCTGAAAGACAGATGGAAGATCAATTGTAGCCAGAAGGTCCACAATCCCGAGAGCCGCGACAACCTTACCGTCCTTTGAACGGATGGGAACAACTACCACATGTTTTCCACGGTACATGCCTTCTGCGGGAACTTCATGGGCAATTTTGTTAGTCTTTAACACCTCTTCGAGCACAGGTCCTGTATAGTCCCTGTCAAGGATTTTTCCCTTTTCCAGGCGAAGCCCTTTTCGTTTGAGGCTTCTAATAGTGGTAGGGAGTCCCATTAGTGAATGAACTGCGACTGCTATTGGCTCAAGGTCTTCAGGCCCTGAATCTTCTGAGATAGATAGGGAAATAATGTTTTCACCCCCAAAGGTATTTGGAAACCGGTACAGGCAAAAAACAGGAATTTCAGAAATTAAAAATTGGATCCCATTTTTTGGCCATATTTAGAATATATTTTTCCAAAGAATATATAATCACTCCTCATTCTCAAGCGCTTTTATGAGCGCCTGCTTGTGCAGTTCTGCAGACTCGTGAATACCTCCCATTTCGCCCCTGACCGCCCGGCAGGGATATTGCTGGACCAGCAGCCCGGCTTTCGGGGGGGCATCTTTTACTGGCACTCCAATAATTTCCTTTGCCATATGCCAGGTACTTCCGCAGGGGGCACCTTTTATGACCTCAACTTTAGCTATTTTTCCGTTCTCGGTCTTGACTTTCAAAACTGGAGACCCGAAAATATCAGCAAACGGACGATTGAAGGAGGTGGGTTCGAGGGTGCAGCAAATTTCATCCACCTCGATGTCCATTCCGGAAGCTTCTGAAATTTTTTTAAGTTCAGGAACCGATGCTCTGGAAGGCCCTCCAGGGATAATCAAAGAGCGCACCCCGGCTTCTGCGGCAAGTTTTGCAATTGCCGAGGTAAGGTCAGGATGCAGGGAATAAGTAACTACAATCTCGGCAGAAAAGACACGCAGGTCGAAATTCAGTCTTTCCAGAAACTCATCAGGTTCCTCAATGAATATGGGCACGAACTCGGGCAGGTCGGCAGTTACAACTGAAAAATCACTGTGTTCCTTTACAATTTCAATAAGGCGGTGTCCGTACTTGCCCCGTGTGATAACTCCTATTACAGTCATTAATTTAAGTTATTTTTAATGTTTGCATAAATAGATACTCATTTTATCTGGAACTGCTGACCTGACCTATCAGCTATGTGTGACTCTCTATAGAGTATAAATACAGATAGTGCGTTTGAATGAAAACCTGTAAAGAAAGAAAATTAAAAAGGCGGTCCTTATGAGAGGTAAACTGATCACACTTGAGGGTATTGATGGCTCAGGCAAAAGTACGGTTGCAAAAAAACTTCAGAAAAACCATGAAATTCGTGCTTTTGAGCCGGTCTTTACCAGAGAGCCGACAAGAGATACCCTTACTGGAAATGCTGTTGAAAAAGCAATCCAGTCGGATACCGACCAGCTTGCCGAACTATTCCTTTTTACAGCTGACCATGCTGAACATCTGGCAAAGCTTGTAAAACCTGCACTTGAGAACGGGAAAACCGTGATTTCGGACCGTTATTCCGACAGCCGCTATGCTTACCAGGGAATAACTCTTAAAAACCGTATCGAGAACCCGCTTGAATGGGTAAGGAGCCTACACAAAGGCTGGACCATTGTTCCGGACCTTACTTTTCTTTTTGATATTGAACCTGAAATCGCAGTTGAGCGCTGCGGGAAGCGGGGAGAACAAACCAAATTCGAAAAGATAGAATTTTTACATGGAGTCAGAGAGAATTTCCTCAGGCTTGCCTCAGAAGAGCCGGAGCGGTTTATAGTAGTTGATGCGTCCTGCTCTCCAGAAAATGTGGAAAAAACAGTTGTCCAAAAAATTCTCGAGTTTGTTCAAAGGGATTGAATTGGATATTGCCCGGGCATGAAGATTAAATCTTAAATTAAAATCAAAGAGTAAGGCAGGAGATTAACCCGAAGATTGATCCCGGCGAGTAAATTCGAAAATTAAACCTCGGATATAAATATAAAAATCAAAGTTGCGCTGGCGCACCCCGCAGCAGGCTAGCGGGGTATTCGACTGAAATAAAAAAAGAAAAGAAAATGAAAGCCCGGTTAGAGCTTGTTGTCATCCGCAAATTTGATCAGGGCTTCCGCCAGCATCCGGACGTGTGAAGGGTTGAGATTGAAGCGGGACTTTTTCACGCCTCCACGTTCTTTTGCGAGCTCTACATATTCCTTTTCAAAACGGTCGCTGTGCGCCAGAGAGATGGTCATGTACCAGCCGCCCCCCATCTTGATCTCCGTGTACCCGTCTCCACTGTTTTCTCCTGCGCGCTCCTCTACTGGCTCTTCAATGCTCTCTTCAGTTACCTTTCTTGTTGCCATGCTGTAACCTCGTAAACTCTTTGTTTTGATGATGAAATCTGATGATCTGGATATAAATCTGCTAATTGGTTTATAAAGATACTCAATGCCTTATATACCAGAGGCATAAGGCAGGACATAAATCCTTCCCGAGAATTCATTAATTGCCTTTCTTAATTATTTCAAGTCCCAGGTCCATCACTTCCGGAGGGACCGAACCTGAGTGGATTGCAGTTGCTACCAGAGCGCCCCTTACGCCGATCCTCTCCAGAGCAAAAAGGTCGTCCATGCCCTTGACCCCGCCTGCAAGCAGCACACTGTGCTCAGAGGCTTCAGCCAGTTTGCGAAGGAATTCAGAATCAAAGCCAGAAGCCGTCCCAACTCTGTCGAGATCGAGGAAGAGAAGGTCTTTTAAGGGGATTCCGTTAAGCAGCTTTACGATTTCGAAGGGATCTTGAGGGATCTCAGGGTCCTGTTTAAGAAGCTTCCCGTGTTTTATATCAATGCTGACACTTATTTTTCCGGGGTATCGTAAAGCTGCTTCTTTGATCACTGCAAGTGTGCCTGTCTCTGTGCCTATGACTGCAGTTTGGGCGATGGAAAGCGCTTTGTCCACATCTTCAAGAGAAGCGATTCCAAAATCAAGCATTGTCTCTGCTCTAAAACTTACTTCCCGGATAATGCTGGCATTAGTCTCGAGGGGACCTTTCCCCTGCAGTACATTAAGATCGGCAATGTAGACTTCGCGAGGGTGCACAGATTCGAGTATATCAACAGGGTCCGAACTGCTGCATATAACACTTGAATCCGAAACCGGGCGGTAATTTTCCCTTACTCCGCCCTTTGCAAGAACAACGTTACGGTTAAATATATCCATCACAAAAATTACTCGGAACATACTTATCACATAGCTGCATCATCCTATAAAAAAATATAAAATAAGATCGATTGTATATAAATAAACAATATATATCATTAGAGATTTAACTTCATTCTTAATTAGAGGCTTTTTATGAAACTGCTTGTAAGTCCAATAAATAAAGAGGAAGCAATCATCGCTTCCAGAGGCGGCGCAGACATTGTAGATGTCAAAAACCCGAAAGAAGGTTCTCTTGGAGCCAATTTCCCCTGGGTGATCAGGGATATTAAAGAGGTTGTAAACGGTAGGCAGCCGATAAGCGCAACAATAGGAGATTTCAACTACAAACCCGGAACTGCTGCCCTTGCTGCCCTGGGAGCAGCAGCATCTGGAGCGGATTATATTAAAGTAGGCCTTTACGATATCCAGACCGAAGCACAGGCCCTTGAACTGCTCACAAAGATTACAAGAGCCGTAAAAGACTATGACCCATCAAAAAAGGTTGTTGCCTCAGGATATTCGGACTATAAACGTATTAATTCGATTTCTCCTATTTTACTCCCCGCTGTTGCCGCAGAGGCCGGAGTAGATGTGGTTATGGTAGATACAGGCATCAAGGACGGGAAATCTACCTTCGAATTCATGGATGAAAAAGAGCTGACAGAGTTTACTGACCTTGCTCATGAACACGGGCTTGAAAATGCAATTGCCGGTTCCCTGAAATTCGAAGACCTTCCGGTACTCGAAAGGATAGGGCCCGACATAATTGGCGTCCGGGGTATGGTCTGCGGCGGAGACCGGAGGACTGCGATCAGGCAGGAACTTGTAGAAAAGCTTGTATCTGAGTGCCAGATCTGAAAAGTTTCGTACATCAGTAAAACGTCGGAACCCTTTGCTGGCCTGCCTTTCAGGCCGGCCGGCCAAAACATAATTATACGCAATCAACTTTTTTAATCTGATGTTTATTCTCGGGCATATAGGCATTACTCTGGGGATCTTCTATTCCCTGAACCGTTTATTTTCGAAAAAGAATATTCCGGTAGACTTTAAATGGATCGCTTTTGGGGCTCTCCTTCCGGACTTTATCGACAAACCCCTTGGCAGGATAATTCTTACTGAGACTATAGGAAGCGGAAGAATCTTTGCCCATACCCTTCTCTTCGGAGTCCTGCTGGGGCTGGTTGCAGGTTACACCTTCTACCGAAAGGGCTGGATGATACCCCTTATTGTTGCAGGCGCTTCATTCTGTCACCTGCTTGAGGACCAGATATGGAATTCACCTGAAGTCCTTTTCTGGCCACTTCTGGGATGGGAGTTTCCAAAAGATACGCTTTCCGGAGGTTTTATTGAGTACTTCATGAGAATCCTGAGTAATTCATACAATCCGGCGTATTCAGGCGCATTTATCCCGGAAATAATAGGATTGAGCATTATTCTCCTTTTTGCGGGCAGTTATATCAGGACAAAAATAGAAGAAAAAAATACAGCCCTCAAACAATGAAAGAGAAAGCAAAAGAGCAGGACTAATAAAAAATGTAGTATCTGATTAATCGGCTTATAGATTCCAGAATCAGAGGCTGAAATATTTTTTATCTCTTCTGCGCCTTACAGAGCTAAAGCCGTCTCACCAGCCACGTAAGAAAAAATCACAGGGTCTTTCTGCGATTTCTAATTTTTATCGATCCTCTATCACTTTTATTTTGGACTTATCTCTTCTTTGTGGTCTGAAAGCCCGCTCTCCCGCATCGAACGTGACAGAATCCATAAATTAGACCTCTTGAACAAAGCTCACTTTTAAAACCCAAAAATTAGTCCTCTTGAGCGCAGCGAAAAGGACCGCGTACTCCCGAGGCGCAATTCGGGTGGCGCAACTAGGGTGGCGCAACTAGGGTGGCGCTACTAGGGAAAAAGCAGACTCAAGGAGTATGCTTGTAGATTTTTATGTTAAGAGAGTCGTAAATCTTGTACAGAGGCTTATTGTCCTGAGTCTCGGAACTGTTTCCTGCTGAAGAATATCCCAGATTATCAGATCCTGATTTTTCCAGGTTCAGAGCCTCTGAGAAAGTTGTTACTACGAGGTAGAAAGGTCCAAATGTAGTGGAATTATTCAAAGACTTTACATCCGCGGGACGGTTTGCAGGGGCTGACCCGGATATTATAGAAACCTCGGGAAATGCATCATATTGTCCCGGACTGTCGGTAGAATTTCCTGAAAAGGTATAACCCACTTTATCTCCAGAAGACATAACATACGGGTCTGCTGCTTTTGATCCTACTAACCACTGCATTCCTTCCACCTCATTTTGTGTGATAGCTTCCGAGATTCCTCCGGCATATGGGGAACTGAAACAGCTGAAAAACCCTAAAGTCCAGAGAAGACCCAGAACCAGGATTGTAGCGCCAAGGCCGGTTGTATACCCCTTCCTGAGAAGAACAATATAGAGAGAGTAACCCAGAAGCGGGATCTGGGCAAAGATGATGAAACTTAAGTTTGCAAATCTATCTGGCGGGTAAGGGATGAAGGGGTTTAAGAGAAAGCCAAGCTCAAGGAAGAATGCAATTATATACAGGAATAAAAAGCGGGGGTATCTGCGAACAAAGTGGTGACAAAAGCGTTTGCGATTCTGCCATACGATTACTGTATTGATTACAACAAAAATTAACGGGATATAGTACTTGCCGTAATAAAGGTTGAAAAGGTGTATGAACTCGAAAATCCCGGGGTCCATGCTTGGAATTGTAGCAAAACCCGCAGCTGCAAGGGAATTGATACGCCAGGCAAGAGCCGGGAGAAAAATATCAAAAAACCCTGAAGCGTACTTTGCGCAGAGCAAGAAGCCGCCCGAAGTAAATGACAGAAGGATAAATAGAGGAACTATTCTTCCGGAAGAACTTGAAAGGGGATCTCGAGCAAGGCTTTTAAGACTGAGGATTTTTTTAAGGAGCCCTGACTGCATGACTTTACCTGCAAAAGCAAGCAGCAGAGAGAAACATACCAGGTACATGAAGATAAAAGGATGAGCTAACGGGAGCAAAGGTATCATAAAGAGCAAACAAACAACTCCCGCTGTTCTGTTTTTGTTGGAGATTGCATTCCAAAGCAAAAGAAGATAGAGAGGAACAAGACAGAAAGTAAGGTAGTAGGGGACCGTTGATACCTGGAAATGCCCGAAGTATGGAATGACCGAGCAGAGAAAAGTTACAGATACCAGCTTTTCCCGGCTCATAAAGCCCCGGTAGAACAGAAACATACCGGCAATAAATATAATAGAAAATAAAACCGGTAAAAAATATGATAGTGCCCGTGCATTCATTCCTGAGGTCAGAGCCAGAGCTGAGACCAGTAGAGGACCTGTAGGGGAGAGATCTGAAAAGGCAGAAAGACCTGAGGAACCGAAAATCCCTGTATTTCCTGCCAGAATCAGGTATGAAAATTCATCTCCCCTGCCTACTGAAGCGTAACCAAGCATATACGGGATTATCAATACGATAATATGAACAAGTAGTAGTGTGAAAACTGCACTAATCTTTCTATATGCAAGAAGCAGAAAGCAGGCAGAAAGGTAACATAAGAGCAGGATCAGGTAAAAATGGAAAGGAAGCTGTTCATAGATATTAACTGCATATCCTTCAGGCTGAATTTCCCTGAGAACAAAGAGGTTATAAACAAGTAGTAACAGAGAAACCGCTGGAATCAGATTTAAGATTTTATTGTTGAGTTTAGACAATATGTCCCCCGTCCTTCCGGAAAGTTACAGAGTCCAGTTTCCGCACCTTTATATAAGAACTTTCCTGAAACAGCGCCTCTACTCCCATAGAGTCTGCTTTCACAGGCAGCTCGCGGCAGGTAAACTTCCATGCTCAAAATTTCCTTCTATATAAAGATTTCTTTTACTTTGTTCTCTTATTTATGTTTCGTATACCCAATCGCTCAACAAATAATTAATTGTTGTGCCCGATTCGCAGGTTGATATACTGCCCCTCAAGAGAATTGATGTTTCTCATAAGTAAAAATCCTCAAGAATTAAAGACTTTCGGGCTTTTATAAGAAGAAGCGTAAAAACTCCAGGACTTTACAGGCTGTCCTACAATTACTACCAATAATAACCGAATTTATTCTTTATCGATTTAAAGGATTTATACCTTATTTTTTACATGTTTTTGCTCTGAAATAGAATTGTCGGACAGCCTCCTTAGCCTGGGGGACATAAGTGGCGGACTGCAAATCCAAAAAGCCAGAGTCCGAAAATTAGATTTTAAGGGACAGGAATTCGGTTTCCTTACGAATCCTGACACCTTTATACTTTCTGGCTATGTACCTTTGTATGATGAAATATTCAGGATTTAGATATATTCAGAGAGAAAAAAACGGCAAACCCTGCCTGGCCGTTCTGCTTTGAGCAGAAAGAAGTTCCCTTTCAAACACATGATACTCCGGAATAATCCCTCAAGCACATTACATCAACTTCGCTCAGTTTACTCAGGATATGCCGGACCCTCTGTTCAACAAGCTTCCCTTTTATGCACCAGTAAAAGGGCCTCTTATTCCCAAGAGAGGGAAATCTGGTACAGGAGATATCCAGTGGATGGAAATAGAAAATGGTGTGCCCTCTTTTAAGACTCTGCATAAGCCCGTCCAGAATGAATGATGAACCCAGGAATCGAAGCATAGGGCCGCCTGATGCAGGGAACTTTAATCCATGTTGACAATAAGCCCATGGAAACTCAATAAAGTTCCGGTCACTGCCTGCTTCAAGTTCGCTCTCCTCCGGATAATAGGGGAAGGATGAAACTGTATTAAGGGCTGAATCAGTTTTGTTGTAAAAGGAATTTACTGAAACAGATGAATCATACTTAAATCCCAGTTTTTCGAGGGAATCGACCATCCACCCACTTACCAGGGCGTTTGGTGCCCTGTAGCCTACCAACTTTTCGCCACTGATTTTTTCGAGCATTTTCTTTGCAACCAGGGTCCTTTGCTCAAACTCCTCCACACTCATTAACTGTTTTTTTGTATCAGGGTCGATTTTACAGGCATGATTCAGCCCGTGGCAGGCTAGCTCATGCCCCCTATCTACAATTGACTCTACCAATCCAGGGTAGTGTTCAATGGTATCTGCAACTACAAAAAAAGTAGCATTTATGTTGAACTCATCAAGAATATCCAGCACCCTTTTTGTGGGCTCACTCAAGAAATCATATCTGCCGTTCCACGTCTTGAAAAATTCATCTACATTCCTGTAAACCGAAAACGGAGAACTGCAGACAGAAGGAATATGATACCAATCTTCAAGATCTACTGTAACCGAAAGACTACCGTTCATGAAATCCCCTCCTCACTAAGAGCTGTATTTGCATATATCGTGAAACTGGACTGGAAGTTTCACTAAGAATGGGAATTAGCAACTATGCATTCCCCAATGGCTTAGAAAGCCTCCCCACCTAAACGAACACCTTAAGAGTATAAAAGATTTTGTGAGATATCAGAAGAAAGAAAGGAGCCATGAGGCACTAAATTGAAAAAAACATACTGTAACAGCGAAAACAAATTAAAGAAATTACACCAAGCGGATAAGAATTAATAGTACATGTTGCGTTTACATAGTCATACTGGGCACTTGTTGAGATGTTAGGGTGTTAAGTAAAGTAAGATAATTCATCAATTCAATTATTTGCCTCGAAAAAAGAAGTACGGATTTCCAAGAAATAAAATAGATTGAAGTCTTTTTTCGGGAGGTGTTTTTTAGAGAGATTTTCCATAGGCAGAGCTATGATAAAATTATATTAAGTACTGGATATAAAGAGGCTGGCGGCAAGAAAGCTGGTTTTATGGAAAAAGTATTCGGAAGAAAATTTTCTGCTCCCGGTCTGAGAGCAGGAATAGGAATAATTCCATGAAGCTGAGACTTATTTAAACTAATTCTGTAAAGTGAAAATTAGGTGAACTACCACTCAGCTAAAGACTGAGTGGCTTCTTGGTTCATTCCTCCCTCTATTGAGGGCAAGTCCCCAAGCTCTTCCCCGCGTTCCGCAGGTG
>NZ_JJQL01000088.1:55579-92137 GCF_000979975.1 Methanosarcina sp. 1.H.A.2.2 | reverse complement strand
CTTCATCTTCTTCAAGTTTTATTTTTGCCATGAATGAAGATACAGATGGGATTCAAAGCTTATAAATAGGACTCAAAATTAAGTTGCCACGACACTAGTAGGAACACGTCTCATAATTTGCAATGACTGGAAAATAGTAATTGAGGAATTAGAAGAAATCTTCATTGAATACTTGAAAACAACCCCATTCATGAAATATTTAGAAAAGGAGACTCTTTTCGATCATATTTATAATGAGTATTTTAAAGATTATGTTGAAAGTCAAATAGATAATATGGACACAATCACAATAAATGGAAAAGAAGTTTCAGTTATTTTTTCTAGTCTTGTAAATCCTTGTATATCGATCGACGACTACGAAGATGAAGACGGAAAAGGAGATTATAAGTTAATAACTTCAACAGTAGACATTGTTTATGAAGAAAATAGTATTCAAAAAAGAGATACTTTTCAGACCGAAACAGTAATGGACAATACAGGCGGGCTTGAGTACTTCTTTGATATTAAATTGGAGTCCGAATAATGATTGAAAGCAAATTTAAAGAAACGGAAATTGGATTAATACCTGAAAATTGGAATATCCGCAAACTCAGCGATATAATTGAAATTATAGGTGGTGGAACACCAAGAACCACATTTAAAGATTATTGGAACGGTGATATTCCATGGTTATCAGTTGTTGATTTTAATAACGATAACAGATTCGTTTATAAAACTGAAAAAACTATAACTGAAAGAGGACTAAGGGAAAGCTCCACAAAAATATTAAAAAAAGGACACATCATTATTTCAGCAAGAGGCACAGTCGGGGAAATCGCACAGTTGGCTTGTGATATGGCTTTCAATCAATCATGCTATGGACTGAACGGAAAAGAACAAATAATCAATGATTTCCTATATTATTTACTTAAAAACAACATAAGAGATATAAAGAAGAACACTCATGGTTCTGTTTTTGACACAATAACCAGAAATAATTTTGACCAAATTATTGTAAGTGTTCCGTCAATTGAAGAACAGAAATCCATCTCAGAAGTTCTCACCTCCTTTGATGAAAAAATCGATCTCAACCACCAGATGAATAAAAATTTAGAACAAATCGCCCAAGCCCTTTTCAAACGCTGGTTCATCGATTTCGAGTTCCCGGATGAAAATGGAAAGCCTTACAAATCAAGCGGCGGCAGGATGGTAGATTCGGAATTGGGGAAGATTCCGGAGGGGTGGAAAGTTGTTGATTTGAAGGAAATGAGCAAAATTATTTCCAAAGGAACAACGCCATCTAAAAAACAGATTACAGATGCAGAAGGCACTCCGTCGATAAACTTCATTAAAGTAAAAGATATAGCGGATGATGGGCAAATAAATAGGGCAGGGTTGGAACTCATTCACGAATCAATACATAAGGGTGCATTGAAGCGTTCCATTCTTTCCGAAAATGATTTGTTGTTTTCAATAGCTGGAACAATAGGACGAGTTTCTATTGTGGAAAATGACTTGCACAACTCTAATATTAATCAAGCTATTGCATTTATACGATTAAATGGACAAGAGTACTTATCATTAGTTCTAGAACACCTAAAAAGTAAACGAATTCAAGAGTATGCGATGAAATCTGTTGTTCAAGGTGTTCAGGCTAATGTTAGTCTTGCAAGTGTTGGGAGCTTTCAAATAGTTGTTCCAAATGATCCAATTCTTACTGCGTGGAATGAAGTGGCTTTATCACTCCATAATGAAAAGCTAGGAAGACAAAAACAGAATAGATTGTTATCCCAACTCCGCAACACCTTGCTCCCCAAACTCCTTTCAGGGAAAATAAGGGTTGACTGTTAAAATGTCAAAAATTGCTTTGATATCTTGCGTAAGTAAGAAATTACCTTGTGCATCAAAGGCGAAAGATCTGTATGTTAGTTCTCTTTTCAAATACAACCTTAAATATGCAAAATCTTTGAACCCTGATAAGATATTCATTCTTTCTGCAAAATATGGTCTGGTAGATCTAGAAAGGGAAATTGAGCCTTATGATAAAACATTGAACAATATGACATCTGAAGAAATCAGAAAATGGGCAGATTGCGTAATCGATCAAATAAAAAAGGAAGTCGATCTGGAAGAGGATGAATTCATTTTTCTTGCGGGTGAGAAATACAGAAAATATTTGCTGCCTCACATTTCAAATTACCAGATTCCTCTTGAGGGACTAAGAATCGGAGAACAGCTCCAATATCTTAAAAAGAGAGTTTCAAATGAGTGAAAAATGAGAACTGGGGCAGCACTAAGGGCATCAAAAAATTAAAAATTGAAAAAGAAAGGTCAATAGAGGGGAATAGAACAATTATTAGCTTACTCAATCAAGCTTTTTATCCTTCCCTTTATTAAATCTTCTCTCAAAGAGATAAATTCTTCAAAAATTCTTTGGACTTCAGCAGGGTCTGTGTCTTCTTTTGCCCGCAACATTAAATCATACATTTCTTTGTTAATGAAATGGCCTTCAAGGATATTCATAACCTTGCCATCATCATTATGATTAATTTCAAGCATTTCCGATAAATAAGTAGCTGGGGCCTTTCTACTTATTCTTCCATTTGTTTTGCCGGTAATCAGCGTTTTGTTTAGTATGGAATTTACATTTTCCTTTACAAGTTTGTTTTCCAGATATTTTTGAGGGAAAATATGATGATCGTCCAGTTCTTGTATAGAAAATTTAATTTTGTCATTTTCATAAAAATCTTTAGCGTTGTTGATGAATAATTGATTGAAGACTCCTTTATACACAGAATTACCACTGTTACTTTTATCAATAAGTGTAAATGTTTTGTCCACGATATTATTCATTTCCTTTACAACTTCTGGAACTTTTTCATTGTCCTCAAACCAAGCTGACAATTCTTTATAATCTCTTGTAAGTTTTGTTTCAGTGGACCCAGCGTATCTTTCAGTAAACACGGATGACCAGTACCACTTTGAAATTTTATCAACATCAACGGATTCTTTCAGAAAACATGAAGTCAGGATGACTACCATAGGTTTGTAAGGGTGCCAGTTTTCTTTTGCAATCCCAAACTCATTCGGATCTAATAATCGAATCAATACCTTATTTTCAAGTGTTTTAATAACCTTTTCCCAGTTGCCCAGATTAATTATCGATTCATCGACGTTTAGCATATCTCTCGCTTTTATGCTTAAACCATGATACAAGGACAAGGATTGAACAAGGTAGTACGGTACTTTCGTATTTCTTTTACTGTATTCAGAAAATTGCTGGATCAAAATGTTTTCATCAAAGGCTTTTTCCCATTCACTCCTCATATTTATGTACTTATAAAGTCTGGCTACAAGTAGATCAAATACCGATAACTTAACTCCTGTTCGGTTTATCCTTTCAAAAAGAGTGGCTATAGATTCGGGTTTTTCACTTAAAGGCACATTTAAGGTCAGTATGGAATAATCGGTTAATTTCTTAATATAATTATTACGGATTTTATGTGCATCCGCCTCTGAGAAATTTTGATTATAATGTTTGTACCAAATATCTGAAAAATCTCCTGTAAAAAATGTAAGCGGCACTAAGCCTTTTGCAACCAGAAGATCGATTTTATAGTTGCCTTCCTCGTCAAGTAGCTCTTTGTACTCCCTCCAATATTTAGACCAGCTAAATATTGCATTATCTATGTCATCTTCAATAAGCGCGCGTAAGTTTATAAAAAAAGCATAAGGATTGGTGGTGTTTTTCAATGGAATGTCGGGAGAATATAGAGCATAAAAGATTGAACTTGCCCTCTGCTGTCCATCAAGAATCAATATTTCGGGTCTCGGAATGAAATCAGAATTTATGTATTTTACTCCTTCAATCGGAATTACACTAAATGGAGGATTATCCGGATCAATGTGATGTATTAAAAATGTTCCAATAAACATATTTTCTAGTAAACTCTTAAGCAAATCTTCTACATCACTGCGAGCCCAAACGAAATTCCTTTGAAAATCAGGAAGCATTACTTTTCCTTCAGATGCTTTTTTAACAACATCATCAATTAGTTTCATTGATCCCTGTGAAAGTTGTATTCAAATACCTCCTGAATAATAAGTTAATGTAAATAATATAAAAATTAACATGTTTTGTGTATCACATTTAAGCATAAATGACCTATCTATATTTTAGATAAGCTAAGCTGGCTCTTAAAACTCAAATGAATTAAATAAGAGTAGTAAGTAACGCGATTAATATTTTTACATCTGTATAAATGTACTAGTTAAGTATAACATAAAAGTAAGAAATAAGGGACCCACTTTATTCCAATTATATCCCCGAATCATAAGCTGAAGCTGCGACCTCTGAAACTCTCTTAAAACTCGCCTAACAAATACCTTAGATCTCAGCATTTTATGACAAGGGTATTTTTAAAATGGTTCTTTTTACTCACATTCTGTAGATGTACACAGATGCAGAATTTATTACCGATTTGCCCGATATTATTCATTAATTGGATGAGTCATAAGTTAGTGCCTTAATGGAAATTGACAGCTTTTTATGGGCTTCTTTACAGTGGGTTTTTTACTCCGAATTCCATTTTCTGACTTTATGAAATTGCCGCTCTTCGAGCGTGACAAGACACCACAAAGACAGCTAATGCGGTCCCCCCGGTTTTCGAAAAAAACATTTATTCAAAGCCGCCTGCCGGGTTTTTATTCAAATCAATTCTTTTTGCCGGCTCCGTTTTATTCAATGAGTTTTTCGAAACGATGGACTGCGCCGCCGACACAAAAAATATATTAAAAAAGATATGCGCAGGTTAATTTGCTACAAAAATATTTATATAGTAGTCCTCTTGAGCGCAGCGAAAAGGACCTCGTGCTCCCGACGCGAAACTCGGGTGACACAACGAAATAGCTACACTTAAATAAATTTACCGGGATACACAATTATAATTTTTAGACTTGTGTTTTAAAGACAGAACCTCTCTTTTAAGCAAAAAACTGCCCTGAAAAAGGCAAACCCCGAAAAACCAGACAAAAAAACAACACATAAAGGAGAAATGTCTATTCCCACCATCATTCCCGAATCCGAAGTTGAAGCTGCAGCCCTTGAAATCCTCTCCGAGCTTGGCTACGATTACCTTTACGGCCCGGACATTGCGCCGGAAACAGAGGATGCTGAAAGGAACGATTTCGGGACCGTCGTTCTGCCGCACCGGCTCAGAGCTGCAGTTGACAGGCTGAACCCGAAAATTCCGTCAGAAGCCAGGGAAGAGGCAGTAAAAAAGGTGCTTCGGGAAGAGAGTCAGGACCTCGTACACAACAACCGGGCTTTTCACAATATGCTGGTAAATGGGGTTGATGTTGAGTTTCAGGGTCAGGATGGGGAAACCGTCTATGATAAGGTCTGGCTTTTTGACTTTGGGAAACCTCTGGAAAATGAGTTTCTTGCAATTAACCAGTTTACCATTATAGAAGACGGGAACAACCGGCGGCCTGATATCATACTCTTTGTTAACGGGTTACCGCTTGTGGTTGTCGAGTTAAAGAGGCCGGACGAGGAGAACGGGTTTGAGGATGAGGAAATTATCTGGGATGCTTACAAACAGTTCCAGACCTACAAAAAAGAAATTCCGGCGCTTTTCCGGTACAATTCGTTCCTGTTGATCAGTGACGGGCAGGACGCTATGGCAGGGACACTCACTTCGAACCGGGAATGGTTCGTGCCCTGGAAAACGGTTGACGGGGAAAAGGTTGCGGATTTTAAGGTACCGCCAATGGAGGTCCTGCTCCGGGGGATGTGCAGACCGGAAATTCTCCTTGACCTTATAAGGCACTTTATTGTTTTTGAGGACGACCGGGGGAGAATTATCAAGAAACTTGCCCGATATCACCAGTACCATGCCGTAAACAGGGCTGTGGAGAAGACGAAACTTGCTTCCAGGCCCGAAGGGGACCGGAAATGCGGGGTCGTCTGGCACACGCAGGGGTCGGGAAAAAGCCTTTCAATGGTCTTTTACACGGGAAAACTGGCGCTTGAACTCGACAACCCGACCATTGTCGTGCTTACGGACAGAAACGACCTTGACGGACAGCTCTTTGATAACTTTGCCCGCTGCAGTGAAATCCTGCGTCAGCAGCCTGTGCAGGCGGAAAACAGGGCACACCTCCGGGAACTCCTTGCTGTTGCCTCGGGCGGGATTGTATTTACAACAATCCAGAAGTTCTCGCCCGAAGATGAAGAAGACCAGTTTCCGACCCTTTCGGAAAGGAGAAACATTATTGTAATTGCTGACGAAGCCCACCTCAGCCAGTACGGGTTTGATGCAAAATTCCGGGAAAGGGTTGTGGAATATGAAAAAGTTGCGGAAATTTCCTACGGCTTTGCAAAGCATATGAGAGATGCTCTCCCCAATGCGTCTTTCATCGGGTTTACCGGCACACCCATCGAACTCGATGACCGGAGCACTCCTGCGGTCTTTGGGGACTATATAGACATTTACGATATTGAGCAGGCTGTAAACGATGGAGTTACGGTGCGCATCTTCTATGAGAGCCGTCTCTCAAAGCTTGACCTTGTAAAAGAGGCAAGAGAGACCTTGGACACGGAGTTCTCAAAAATAACCGACGACCGGGATTCATACGAAGCCGAAAAACTCAAGTCTCGCTGGTCAAGGCTTGAAGTCGTGGTCGGAAGTGAAGATAACCTGAAAAAACTTGCATACGATATTGTTTTCCATTTCGAAAAAAGGCTTGAAGACGCTATGGATGGAAAAGGCATGATCGTCTGCATGAGCAGGCGGATCTGCGCTGATCTCTATAACGAAATAACCGCCCTCCGTCCGGAATGGCATAGTGAGGACGACCTTAAAGGCAAAATAAAAGTGATCATTACCGGCAGTGCCGCAGATGACGAAATTCTGCAACCGCATATCCGGAACAAGAGCCGCAGGACAAAGATCCGGGACAGGATGCAGGACCCGGCTGATTCCCTGAACATGGTCATTGTCTGCGATATGTGGCTTACAGGTTTTGATGCTCCCTGCCTGCACACCATGTATTTTCTGAAATGGCTGCAGGGGCACAACCTCATGCAGGCAATAGCTCGCGTAAATCGGGTGTTCAGAGACAAGCCTGGAGGGCTTATAGTTGACTATGTGGGGCTCCTCTACGATCTCAAATACGCCATGGCAAACTACACGCGAAGCGGAGGCCGGGGCAGTCCTGCGGACTACAAGGACGAAGCCGTTGAGCTGATGCTCGAAAAATACGAAATCGTGCAGGACATGTTCTACGGCTTTGATTACATGCGTATCTTTTCAACATCCCCGAAAGAAAAACTTACAATCGTAAGGGAAGGAGCGGATTTCATCCTTTCACAGGGCCGGACGGAAGATGAAAGGACGCAGGAGAAAAAGCGCTTCATCCAGCACGTAACCGAACTTTCCAAAGCCTTCGCCCTCTCAGTCCCGCATTTTGAGGCAGACCGGATAAGGGACGAACTTGCATATTTCCAGGCTGTAAGAGCCATTCTTGTAAAGGTGGACAGAAAGCCTGCAAAATCAAAGTATGAAATGAATTCGGCAATAAAAGAGCTTGTCTCAAAATCGATTGCGAATGAAGAAATCATCGATGTTTTTGACGCGGTAGGAATAAAAAGACCTGACATCTCGATCCTGTCTGAGGATTTCCTCACTGAAGTTAGAGATCTCCCGCAAAAGAACCTTGCATATGAGGTCCTGAAAAAACTGCTGTACGACGAAATCAAGATACGGTCACGCAGAAACTTGATTCAGGGCAAATCTTTTGCCGAAATGCTTGAGCGGGCGATCAACGAATACAAAAACCGGGGCATTGATACCGTTCAGGTCATAGAAGAACTCCTCGACCTGGCAAAAAAGATAAGCGAAGCCGACAAAAGAGGCGAAGAAGCTGGCCTCAGCGAAGAGGAGATCGCATTTTATGACGCACTTGCAGACAACGAAAGCGCTGTGGATGTTCTGGGCAATGAGACATTAAAGCTCATGGCTGCAGAACTTGTAAAAATCATCAGGAAAAACGCAGGTGTTGACTGGACCCTCCGAAAAAACATCCAGGCAAAGATGAAAGTAAGTGTAAAACGACTGTTAAAAAAGTACGGCTACCCCCCGGACATGCAGAAACTCGCTACTGAAAATATCCTCAAGCAGGCTGAACTGATTTGCAGGGATGCGGGGGTTTCGGCGGCAATTCGGGCAGCATAAATTCATATTTAACTTTTTTTGCATTAATCTGATTTCTTCAGTGTAGACTTCGGTTCCAATTCTTCTCTTTTACAGGGCGAATTTGGTTAGAAAATTTGGGAGTTCTGTACCACACGAAAAAGCTTTTTCTGCCCGCAAATTATACAGTTTTCCGGAAAAATTTCCTGTTTTAAGGAGACTAAAGGCAGAGAAGTAAAAAGCTTTGCATATAAATCCCTTATTCTTTACCGATTTCGTTTTTTCTCATCGCTAACTAAATTGCCATCTTCAAGAGTAAGTACTCTGTCAACATACTCAGTATGCCATAATTCATGCGTTACCATTACAATTGTTTGGCCATATTTTTCATTCAGTTCTTTGAACACATTCAGTACTTGTTTTGAGTTGTTAGTGTCCAGGTTTGCACACGGCTCGTCAGCAAACAATATGTCAGGCTTTTTTGCTATGGCTCTTGCGATTGCTACTCTTTGCTTTTCTCCACCGGATAATTCATCAGGAATCCTGTTATGTTTTCCTTTCAGGCCAACCTTATCCAGTGCTTCAAGAGCAGTTTCATAAGATTCCTTCTTTGATTTCCCTTCCATCATGGAAAGGATATAAACATTTTCTGCAGCACTCATTTCATTAATGAGTGCATAATCCTGAAAGACATAACCGACCTGTGTTAGCCTGTAATAACTTCTTTCTGCTTCAGGCAAGCTGGAAACCTGTAATCCCCGAATGGTATATTCTCCATCTGTTGCGTCGTCCAGTAACGCCAGTATCCTTAGCAGAGTCGTCTTTCCACTTCCGGACGCACCCATTATCGCTACAAATTCCCCTTTCTTTATTTCGAACGAAACGCCCTTGAGAGCCTTGACAGCAGTTGCCCCAGTCCCATAATACCTTTTCAGGTCCTTTACTATGATCATTTTTATCGTCCCCATATTGCTTTGAGTATGCTCTCCCTTGATACACTCCAGGCAGGGAGTGTCCCGGCTATCACTGATAGTATAAGCATGGTAACTATGCTTTCAATAAGCAGCATAGGATCGATCTGGGGTCTTATTTCCATGGTTTCGTAGAATGTTACTGGATTTGCCTGGAAGTAAAGCATAAGTGAAAAATATAAAGCCAATCCTGCGAGTATTCCTAAAGAAACATAGAACATGCTAAGGAACGCATAGGATAATACTATTGATCTTGGAGTAACGCCTACTGCTTTTAAAATCCCAATCTCTTTTTTTCTATTAAGTACGTTGATATAGATAATGATAAGAACTAGTGCTGCACCCACGATCAAACTCACAAACTTTGACATGACATCTATAGCACCCATGCTTTGCATTGCTTGCTTTATGAGAGTTTCTGACTTATCAGCCCATGTGAAAACTTGCTCATTCACCCCAGCTTCTCTGATTTTATCCTGTACCTGTTCTTCACTTCCTTGCTTGTCAATCCTTACAACTACACTGGTAGCCTTACTTCCTTCTAAACCATAAACTTCTTCGATTTCTTTATAGTGAACTAAAGCATTAAGATCAACAAGTTCAAATGTGCCTTCCATGATGCCTTTGACTTTATAGGTCCTCTTTACGCCATTGCTGTATGTTACGTCAACAAGCGATCCTGGTCTTACTTCACCCAGGTTATCATATATTTCTGATCCAAAACCTGTACCCGCGATCATAGCACCAATGATAATCTCGTCCCGGGAAAGCTCTCCTAAGAAATCTCCTTCACTGATAATATATGGGTACTGTGAGATTTCATACTCTTCTGTGGGAAGCAACCCTGTTACAGTCACTCCTACAACTTTCTGTTTATGCTCAATAGATGCTCCAGCGTCCAGTCGTTTTGTTGCAGCTCTCACACCTTCGACCGCTCTGACTTTCTGCAAGACGCTATCAGCATTGTTAATATATGTGTTGTCGCCTGTTGGCTCAATGACAATATCCCCGTAAGGGTAGTCTTGCATAAATCCAGTAAATAGAACAGTCATTCCTCCTATCATTGATGGAAGGAATACCAGGTTCATAAAAATGAGTGAGAGAACAAAAACTATGAACATTAGTGTTTTTTTGTTTCCTCTTTTTACACTGCAGTATGCAATGAGGCTTCCCACTCTGATATCGTTGATCATGCTGGAGACCTCTCATTATTTTTCATCGTTAGCAGAGTCACCGCTGCCTTCCATTAACTGCTTAATTATCTCATCTTTTGACTTTTTTGTTCTATAATTAGTGTAAATTAGTCCTCCGATAACTGCCAGGATAAGCAATACAATTGCAGCGGTTCCTGCTCCACCACTACTTTCCAGGACTATAAGATTAATTTTCGTTTCAATTTGTTCTTCACCAAAATCATCGCTATAAGTAATAGTTACAGGGATTTCGTATTCTCCTGCTTGATCAACTATAAAAGTAATTACTGCAGGCCCGTCTTCATTTGGGTCAAGAGTTCCTATAAAGGATTCTTTTAATCCTTTGAATGGATGGTCAGCATAGACTCTTATTGAATTTATTGATCTGTCACCAGAGTTTTCGATTCTCATAGTCAATTCTACAGTATCACCCATGTAAGGAAGAACAGGATCGACCTTTACAGATGCAAGATTCAAACTTCCTTTTTTGTCAAGCACAGTTATTCCAATCGTATATTCATCTTGTTGCTTGCCAAAATCATCTTCATACTCTATAATGACAGGGATTTTAAACTCTCCTGACCTGTTTGCCTTAAACTTGAATAATGCAGTTTGACTGCCATTTAAGCCAAGAGTTCCAATTGTAGAAGTTTTAATTCCTTTAAACTCATGATCCAAATTAACTACCACAGATTTTGCTATTGCTTCCCCATAGTTTTCTATGCCCAATCTCAAGTCAACTGTATCTCCCTCATAGATATATTCGGGACTGGTTTCGACAGAAGATACTCTTGGTTCAGCATCTTCGCCTATAACCCTTATTTCAACTTCGTAATATTTTTCAGTGTCAACTGGCTTGTTTGCATATGTTAATTTCATTTTGATAAGATGAGGGCCAGGTTTAGCATCAGGGGTTGTTCTCATGTGATATATCAGGTACCTTTCACTTGTACTATAAGTTAATTTTGAAACATTAGTAACTAAATTTTCTGTAACTATTATATCTGAGGGGATACTGATTATCTCAAAAGTAATATCTTCAGGAGTTTTAGTACCGCAGCTCTCAAGATTAATTCCCAAGGTGAATTCTTCATCGAGACCTATTGAACTGGGACTTATTTCCTGTAATTCTGCGTTTACGCATGCATAACTAGAAATTTCTGCATCAACAATAGGAATTCCTGTTAAGCTAACGGCAAAAACTAATAAAAGCAAATATGTTAGATTTGTATTCGGATTCATTTTTTACTCACCTCGTTTTGAATTTTTTCTGTAAATTCAACAAGATTTTTAAAAATTAAATCTAATGAAATCATTTGCTGATAATAATCTTCGATTATTTTGAGCAGTTCTTCGGAGTCCTCTGCTTTACTAGTTTTACATCTTTCAATTATTGCTGGAAGATCTTTAATCGCAGGACTGACCATGAGTTCATTCTTGGATTTTACTGCCTTAATTGTCAGTGTCAGCATATCTCTTTGAACTGAGAAGTACAATTTTTTAGAACCAGCTTTCTTTGTTTTTTCCACTAATTTTATTCCACTGAGCATTTTCATTGCTGCACTAACTGCTGAAAAACTATACCCAGTCATAGTAGAAAGATCTTCTAAAGTTAGCAGATCCGGTTCAGAGTAAAGTATTGCTAATAATTTAGAGCAAAGTTCATCGAGTCCCTGGGATTTTATCCCTTGATACACAAGATTCTCAAATTCTTTTTTTGCGGAATTCATTTCAACGCCCGATTTACAGAATTTCCAGTAATTACTAGATATTACAGAAATTGTAAATATATGCTTCGATTATGAAGACTTTGACCAAAAAGTGCTTTTGACCAGAAAGTCAATTTTATCTTTCCCGATATCGTTTTCCTGAAGATTCACACGCTTATCTGAAAATTAGATATTTTCCCAAATATGGGGCAATTTACCCAAAAAATACCCCATGCCCAGCAAATAGCGGTTTTTTGGTTATTTTATAGGCAAAGCCCGAGATGACCACTTTGCCTGTAAATTACGAATACCTAAAAAATACAGTGTGAACCCAGAAAATAGGGACGATACCTAAAAAATTAGGGGAATACCTGAAAAATCCAATTTGAGATTATTGATATATTCATTAAGGCATATCTGAGCTATTGAAATAAGTACTCGTTAAGATTAATGATCAGATTTAACTGCGTACAATAATTTATAAATACTTCTGATGCTTCTGTTTTCATATGACACATTATCTGATTGAATTTAGATTCCACGGTTATGCGAAATATAAAATCAAAATGTGGGTAGACGAAGTCAATCAGAGATTCGGGCTGAAATCTAAAAGAGCGATTCCTCATATTACACTAGCAGGCCCGTTTACTACCGATGACGAAACTAGACTGATCAGAGATTTCAATTTGTTATGTTCAAACTACTCGCTAATAGATTTCAAGGTAAACGGGTTCGGCGCATTTGAAGATGCCAAAGTAATATTCCTTGACATAACCCCAAGCCAGGTTTTAGAAGAGTTTAGATGGAACCTTGCTCAAATGCTCAAGCCATACTGTAATCTCAATAAGTATGATTATGAACGGAAATATGAATTTCACTCAACAATTGCAATGAAGCTACCCGATGACAAATTCGAAGGGATAAAACTATTCGTTGCGGGGAAAGACGGACTGAAATTCAAACATATAATGGTCAGAGCAACTCTTGTGAAAGATCAATTAATACTACGAGAATATGACTTTCTTTTAAGGAGACCATTGGGAAGGAAATTGGCACTGGATGGGGAGATTTATACTCACACATTGAATTTATTAAATGCATACTTTGAAGGTAGTTATAATCCAGGTGAGTATTTAAGCGAGAGAATTGAGATCCCAAAAAAAAGCATGATTGATAATATCAAAAGTGTATTTAAAAGATCAAGGATTTTTGTAACTTCGGATTTCCATTTGGATCATACGAATATTATAAAGTATTGCAGAAGACCATTTCTGGATACTGCTGATATGAATAAAACACTCGTGCAAAACTGGAACAATACCATCAACAATAAAGACACCGTTTATTTTTTGGGGGATTTGGCTTATGGAAGAGGAGGTAGGTCAACAGATTATTGGTTAAAACAGCTAAACGGAAACATTTTTTTCATCAAAGGAAATCATGATGAATCAAATGAAATAAAATTTCATGATAATTTTATCCTTGAATATGTAAATCACAAATTCTTTTTAACACACCGACCCGAGAATGTTCCTTCCAAGTGGAATGATTGGGCTATTTGTGGCCATAATCACAACAATAACCTCCGTGAGTACCCTTTTATTGATAAAGAAAATAAAAGGATAAATATCTCAGTTGAATTGACAAAATATAAACCAGTTGACATGGATTTTATTATTAAACAGATAAATTAGTGATGCTTCTCATTAAGGACATATTTTAAATTGAAATAAATAGGTCTTTTGCACCTAAACTCTACTTTTGCCCAACAAATATTCGAGTTTTACTGATTAATGAGGCAAAATGGCATAAACTCAGTTTCTTTAGTGCAGACTTCGTTTTTAATTCCTCCCTCTTTACGGGGTGAATTTATTTCCTGAATACCAGGGTTCTGCGCCGCACGAAAAAGCTCTTTCTGCCTGTAAATTCTACGATTTTCCTGAAAAACATCCTGCTTTGAGAAGACTGAAAGCAGGCAAGTGAACCGCTTTGCCTATAAAATCAATTTACCTTAAAAATACACTGTGAACCCAGAAAATAGGGGCAATACCTAAAAAATAGGGTGGTTACCTTAAAAATAATCGTGATAAAAGTTTTGAATATTAAAAACCGATGGGAAATTGTAGTCCTTGATAAATATTCATCTGTTATAGGTGATTTATAATGATAAATGATTATTAAAACTCCTGCACAACATATATATAACTGTGTTAATATAATTACATTTGAAAATATAGAATATTTCGCTTTACTATAAAATATTATTACCTAAAAATATCCTACCCAGAAAGTGGATATATGGGATGATTTTGTAGACAAAACGGATATTACAGAAAAGTTTGACCAAAATAAATAAACTCTTTAACTATTATAACTATTACCTGTCCATGAGGGCCGTGATATATTGAATAATTTCCAGGACAAAGCCAATTTCATATGGAGTGTAACAGACGAGGTTTTAAGGGACGACATTAAATCAGGGAAATATAGAGATGTAATATTGCCGTTCACAGTCATAAGAAGACTCGAATGTGTACTTGAACATACGAAAAAAGATGTGATCAAGCAAAATGAAATGTTGAAGGACAAGGTCAAGGATAAGGAAAGCGCCCTCTGTCATGAATCTAAGCAACGGTTTTACAATACATCCGAGTACGATATGAAAAAGCTCCTTGACGACTCGAAAAACATAAAAAAGAATTTCCTGGCGTACATTGACGCGTTTTCGGAGAATGTAAAGGAGATTATCTCCAAATTCAAAATTGAAGTATACATAGACCAACTCGATGAAAACAACCTCCTTTACCTGTTAATCAGTAAATTCGCTAATGTTGACCTGCACCCAAATGCAGTCGGTAACATTGAGATGGGATACATTTTCGAAGAACTACTTCGGAAATTCAATGAAAGCATGAACGAAAATCCTGGGGAACACTTCACCCCACGTGAAATCATCGCCATGATGGTACATCTTTTGTTTTACCAGGACAAAGACACCCTTAGCCAGAGTTGTCCAGTGCGCACTGTCTATGATCCCGCATGTGGGACGGGGGGCATGTTGACAGTTTCAAAGGACTATGTTCGCGATTTCATCAATCCAGATGTGGACCTGCACCTTTATGGCCAGGAGATAAATCCTGAAACCTATGCAATCGCCAAATCCGAATTACTGCTCAAAGGAGATGGTCGTGACGCCGAAAACATCAAGGAAAAATCAACACTTTCCAATGATGGCCACCCGAACATGACCTTCCATTACCAGCTTGCCAATCCCCCATTCGGGAAGGACTGGTCAAAGGACAAGAAAGCTGTTGAAGATGAAGCAAAAATGGGTGATAATGGCCGTTTTGGTGCAGGGCTTCCGCGCAAAAGCGATGGCCAGTTGTTGTTCCTGCAGACCATGATCTCAAAAATGAGAGCTCCTGAAGACGGCGGAGGGCGCGTGGCTATTGTTATGAATGGATCTCCACTCTTCACAGGCGATGCAGGGTCTGGAGAGAGTGAAATCAGAAGATGGATCATTAATAAAGATTATTTAGAAGCGATTGTAGCACTACCTGATCAGTTATTTTACAACACTGGCATTCAAACCTATATCTGGATATTGACAAACCGCAAAGAAGAACGCAGAATAGGCAAGGTTCAGCTCATCGATGGGACTGCATGTTACATAAACATGCGAAAAAGTCTTGGTAATAAAAGACACGAGATTTCACATGAGCAAATAGAGACTCTAACTCGCCTGCATAACCATTTCATTGAAAATGAATATTCTCAAATTCATGATAACACTGAGTTCGGCTACCGTAAGATTACCATTGACAGACCTCTCAGATTGAGTTTCCAGGTAACAGATAATCGTATCGAGATGCTGAAAGAACAGACAGCATTCCAGAACCTTGCAGTTAGTCGAAAACGAAAGAATACTGAAGAAAAAGACAAAGAAGAAGCCAAAGGTGAGATATTACAGGAATCTATCCTGAAAGTTTTGTCGGGTATTGACAAGACTACTGTGTATAAGAACCGCGATGAGTTTACCAGGGTTTTGAATAAAAGCCTGAAAAATGCAGGAGTAGTAATAGAATCACCTGTTAAAAAGGCTATTCTTTCTGTAATGTCGGAAAGAGACGAAACTGCCGATGTTTGTGAAGATAAAAAAGGCAATATTGAGTATGACTCGGACTTTCGGGATTATGAAAATGTTCCTCTGGACGAAGATATTCATGAATATTTCGAGCGTGAAGTCAAACCTTATGCCCCCGACGCCTGGATAAATGAATCAGTAACTGACGAGAAGGATGGTAAAGTTGGTAAGGTAGGGTATATTATCAATTTCAACCAGTATTTCTATGAATATCAGCCCCCGCGTTCTTTAAAGGAAATCGAGAATGATATCAATACTCTGGAAAACGAAATCTTGGATATACTGGGAGTGATGAAGCAATGAGTGATTCCCATGTTAAATGTATATGTATCTCAGAGCTGGATCCCTATCCAGAATATAATGATTCTGATATTGAATGGATTGGAAAGATTCCAAAGGAATGGGATACAGTTAGAATTAAATGGTTCTCTCCAGTAAAAAGAGGCGCATCTCCAAGACCTATTGATGATCCAATATATTTTGATGATAATGGTGATTTTTCATGGGTTCGAATTGCTGATGTAACATCAAGTGAGCGTTATTTAGAAAAAACTACACAAAAACTGTCTGATTTAGGGAGTTCACTAAGTGTAAAGCAATATCCTGGCGATTTTTTCGTGAGTATTGCTGGATCTGTAGGAAAACCAATTATTACAAAGATAAAGTGCTGTATTCACGATGGTTTTGTTTGGTTTCCTAAATTAAAACTGAACTCCGAATATTTATACTATATATTTACCAGTGGAGAACCTTACAAAGGATTGGGTAAATTAGGGACCCAATTAAACCTTAATACTGAAACAGTCGGTAACATTTCAATCCCATTACCGCCAGAAGAATATGAGATTAATGAAATAGTTAGTTTCCTTGACCGTGAAACTTCCCTAATCGACATGCTTGTAGAAAAGAAACAGCATTTCATTGAACTTCTGGAAGAAAAACGGGCGGCACTGATCAGTCATACAGTTACGAAAGGGCTTGACCACGATGTGCCAACGAAGTATTCGGGTATTGAGTGGATAGGGGAGATTCCAGAGAGGTGGGAAGTCAACAAATTGAAACATAGTGCTTCAATAAATCCCAATGTATTACCTGAAAATACCGATCCCGAATTTGTACTTAAATACGTAGATATTGGTAATGTTGGCCTTGGAAAAATGGTAGATTCACCAAAAGAAATGAAATTCATAGATGCACCTTCAAGAGCCAGGAAAGTAGTTCGGGAAAACGATATAATCATCTCAACAGTTAGAACCTACCTAAAGGCTATCTTACACCTCATCAACCCAGAACCAAATCTCATTGTATCGACTGGATTTGCTGTGCTTAGGCCTCGATCATTTGTTAATCATAGATACTTATTCTACTTGATAAGATCAAATCAATTTATAGATTCTGTAATGTCGCATTCTGAAGGGGTAAGTTATCCAGCAATTAATTCTTCGTCTCTTGGTGATTTACCAATATGTTATCCCCCCCTCCCCGAACAACAAGCTATAGCCTCATATCTTGACCGTGAAACAGCCCAAATAGACACTCTCCTCGAAAAGATAAAACAGTCCATCGAGTACCTCAAAGAATACCGTACAGCACTGATTTCTGATGCTGTAACAGGGAAAATTGATGTCAGGGGGACTGTCTGTGAGTAAGCCTTATGAATATAAGTTTGAAGAAGATATCGAACTGTCACTCATCCACAATAACAAATACATTAAACGCACGAGCAGTAACTACGATCCTGAGCTCTGTCTGGACTCTGATATGTTGTTCGATTTTATCAGGACAACCCAGCCTGAAGAATGGATAAAGCTCAAATCCCGACATGGGGCGGATGTCAAAGAAAAGTTTCTTGACAGGTTGACCAAAGACTTTAAAAAGCGTGGTGCACTCAAAGTTCTTAGAACTGGAGTAAAGGATGTTGGGTGCCACTTTGACCTTATATATTTCAAACCCGAAAATGGACTTAACGTAGAACATCAGGATAAATACCGTGTAAATATATTTTCAGTTGTGCGTCAGCTCCATTATAGTACGAAAACACCTGAAAAATCCATTGATATGGTCCTGTTCATAAACGGTATGCCCATCATCACTACTGAACTCAAGAGCCCCCTGAACGGTCAGAATGTTGAACATGCGATCGACCAATATAAGGATCGTGACTCAAATGAGCCTTTGTTAAGTTTCGGCAGGTGTTTTGCACATTTTGCAGTGGACCCTCGCCTTGTATTTATGACCACAAAGCTAAAGGGAGTGTCTACGGAATTTCTGCCTTTCAACAAGGGGTATCAGTACGGTGCAGGTAACCCTCCAGCGTATGGTGAAGATAATTACGATACGGCATACTTATGGGAAGAGATCTGGAAAAAGGATATGTTGCTGGACATTATGCAGAATTTCCTTCAGATTGTCAGCAAAAAAGGAAAAAATGAGGCCATTTCTACTCAGTTAATTTTCCCGAGATATCATCAACTTGATGCGGTTAATCTCCTGGTAGAAAATACAAGAATTAATGGCGCTGGTAGAAAATACCTGATTGAGCATAGCGCAGGCAGCGGTAAAAGTTATACCATATCGCGTCTTTGCGACAAGCTATCAGGTCTGCATGACGAAAACAATAAACATATTTTTGATTCCATCATTGTCATTACCGATAGGCGTGTCCTTGATGATCAGCTCAGCCGAACTATACTGGGACATGAGCATGTTAAAGGTACGATAGTGAGTATCGAGACAGACAAAGCCAAAAACCTCGCGAAAGCTATCGAGAGCAACGTGAAGGTTATTATTGTTACATTGCAGACGTTCCCATTTGCAATTGAGTCCTTCCACAAAACCCCAGGTAAACGGTTTGCTGTTGTTATTGACGAAGCACATTCATCTCAGACAGGTGATACTGCACGTGATCTCAGGAGAGTGCTTGTAACTGAGGACTCAATCGAATACGAGGATGAACAGGTCAAGGATGTAGAAGATATCATCAATGAAAAAATGGAAGAAATTACTACGGACCTGAAACTTCAACCCAAGAACATCAGTTTCTATGCGTTCACCGCCACTCCCAAGAACAAAACTCTGGAAATGTTTGGGGAAATGCAGCCAGACGGAACTTTTGAACCGTTCCATCTGTATTCCATGAAACAGGCAATTGAAGAAGGATTTATCCTCGATGTACTTCAGAACTACATTACATACACTACGTATTTCGAGTTGATGAAAAAGATTGAGGATGACCCGAAGTACAAAAAAACAATTGCAGCATCCCTTCTTAAATCCTATGTCGGTTCGAGTGAATATGCTATAAGGAAAAAAACTGAATTGATGCTGGATCATTTTGGGACAGGTACAAAGGATCGTATCGGTGGTCGGGCCAAGGCAATGGTAGTTACAAGCTCCAGAGCAAACGCTATCCGATACGAACTGGAATTTAAAACACAGATTAAAGAGAGAGAATATCCATTTGAAGTCCTTGTTGCGTTTTCAGGGACTGTAAAAGGTGAAGATGTTCGTAAAGTCTATACAGGCAAAGACTTCACAGAGTCGGGTGAAAACGGTTTCCCTGAGAAAAATACAGCGGAAGAATTCAAAGCAGATAAGTACAGGATTTTGATAGTAGCCAACAAATTTCAGACAGGTTTTGATCAGCCTCTGTTACACACCATGTATGTGGACAAAAAACTTGGAGGGGTAGAAGCCGTACAAACTTTGAGCCGTCTGAATCGCAGGCATCCAGAAAAGTCCGATACCATGGTACTGGATCTCGTAAACGACGCTGAAAAGATTAGAGAACCATTTCAAAGGTACTATGTCAAGACCATTCTTACTGAACCCACTGACCCAAATAAACTGTACGATTATGAGAACCAGTTAAAAGATTTTGCTGTATTCGATGACTCTGATATCAATAAATTTGCAGCAGAATATTTTTCAAAAAAAGGAAATCAGGCGGTACTGTATACTTCCCTCCGTCCTGCAATTGAAAGGTGGAGTAGACTGGAAGACGACGAAAAACGGGATTTCAAGAAGAGGATGGAAACCTTTGTACGTCAGTATGCTTTCCTCTCACAAATTATCCCGTTCTTCGATGAGGAACTTGAAAAGTTTTACCAGTATTCTAAATATCTTGTAAAGGAGCTCCACGTGGATCTTGATCGGTTGCCAACTGAAATAACGGAAAAAGTCAATATGAGTTCCTTCAGGATTCAAGAAACAAGTAAGGGAAGCATCCTTCTTACCAACGATGATGGGCGCCTGCGTCCTGTTCCCGAGCCAGGTGCAACCCGCTCAATAGAAGATGAATTGACTCCCCTGTCTGAAATAATCAAAGAGATCAATGAACATTTTGGAACTAATTTCACTGAAAACGATAAGGTCGGGCAGGCACTTGATGATTTGCAAAAGGGTCTGATCGAAAACCCACGCCTGATCGCCGCAGCAAATCCTGCAGTCAACAAGAAAGATGATTTTGATCTTGTATTCAAAGAGATTGTTTTAGATGAATTCAATGAGCTTATCGATGTGAATATTGACCTCTATTCCAAAATAAAAGATGATGCAGATTTTGGGAGAATGGTCAAAGAAATGTTGTTGAATAATGTATACAAGAGGCTTGTAAGTAAGGATTAAATATATTGCAACATCTATTCAGCTTGAGAAGCAAAGCGGTAAATAAAATTTACTGAAATAGTTGATAGTATCAATGATATGTAAGTTTCTGATTTGTTAAAATATACGTTTTTCTTCATCGCTTAAAATAAGAGAAAAACAATCGCAGTATACTATAGAAATTAATTATCATATATAAGAAAATTCTGACCTGTTCACTTTCTTTCTTCCAACAACTTCTTTTTTAATAACATCTGTTCTTCTGGGCTGAGGTCTCCCACCATTTTCTGGAGTTCGTATGATATATCTTCCTCGGACATATCGTCTTTATGATTTTTAATCACTTTTTCAAGTCGTTCAAAGACTTTTCCTACAACGTCTTCGAATTCGTTATCTTCAGAATCAGTCTCTGATTTTCGTGGGCGGTCCCAGTAAGGTGACTTGCATCTTGGGCATACACGAGGTGTATCGCCAGTGGGTAACCATTCATGCCCGCATCTGTAGCACTTATTCCCCACAATAAGAACTTTAGATCCTTTTGCATTTGCCATCTGGAAAAAGCACCCAAAATGTTCACGCATATTTTCACCATATGATTTTGTCGTATATAGAATTTTTGTATGAGTTTTAGTATTATCAAAATAAGTACATAGTATCCTAATAATAGTTTTGGTGTATTACTTTAAGTAATATTTTCAAGAGTAAAGTATATATCATTCTATATCAATTAGTATATACCTAATTGTAATATAACAAACAGGACACAATTCTAGTAATACCACATGGGAGTGGTCACATATCATCAAACACAGAAGAAACCATATCAAGTAGCTGGAATATGAGGAAAAGGACGAAGGACGCAACAGAGAAAGATTCCAGCAAAAAAGTTGAGGATGAAAAAAACGTACCCCCAGCAAAAGTCAATGATGAATCTATTGAATACGAGAAATTCACATCCATTGACCCCGCTACAGTTCTTGAGAAACCATCATCCAGATGGTCTAAACCAAAGAAAAATGGCAGTCTGGAATCCCGTCTCAAACGAAGGACCACTGCAGCAAGGAAAATACGAGGGAAAATAATTGCAAAAGAAAAAAGGGTAATGCAACTCCAGGACGGAAGCTGGCTTGTTAAAGGGGACAGTGGGAAAAAGTATCCTGTAAAATTTGCTGAGAGCTCAGGATATACCTGCACCTGCCCTGACTTCGTCGAGAAACTAAAGATTTGCAAGCACATCCACGCTGTCCAGACATACTCTTCTGGCGAGCCATTGCCTGATAAAAAAGAACTGGATAAGGAGCTCAAAACTCTCCAAAAGCAGAATCATAAAACATATACTCAGAACTGGACGAAGTATAACGAAGCCCAGAGAAACGAGAAACCCGAGTTCTTGAAGATATTAAGGGAAGTATGTTCTGTCCTCAAAGAGCTTGAGGCAAACAAGCTGGATAAAGGCAAAGAAAGGGGACGGCCACAGGTCCCTCTTGATATCATGATTTTCAGTATGGTGCACAAAGTGTATTCAATGCTATCCTGCAGGAGATTCGAATCTGAAACCAAACTCCTGTTCGGTGATCTTGAAGAACAGGACCTCCCCAGCTACAATACAATCCTGGCGTACATGCAAAAGGAAGAGTTAACTCCTATACTTACAAATCTGATCGAACTTGTGAGTACTCCGCTTGTGGAAATCGAAAGGGTATTTGCAATGGATTCTTCGGGATTCTCTACAGGCGTGTATGAATCATGGTACTCAGAGAAATACGGGGCTCATAAATCAAAAAGAAAGTGGCTTAAAGCGCATATTAACATTGGTGTCAAGTCTAATATCATAACCGCCGTGAAAATCACGAGTTCTGACGTATCTGACACTGTTCTCTTTGAGGAATTGTTCACAAACACCGCTAAGAATTTCAAGATTGAGGAACAAACTGCAGACGGAGCATACCTCAGCAGGAAAAACTTAGACATTGTATCCCAGGCAGGAGGCATTCCTTACATCCCATTTGACAGCTGTGCAACAAGAAGGGCTGATACTTCTTTGACGTGGACCAGGATGTATGATTTGTTCCATGAAAAAAGAGAGGAGTTCCTGAAACATCTTCAAGCAAGGAACAATGTTGAAAGTGCCTTTAACATGATAAAATCAAAGTTCGGGGAGCGGCTGAAAAGCAGAAAGATGACTTCCCAGATAAACGAGATTCTGTGCAAGGTTTTGTGTCACAACATTGTCGTACTGATTCATGAATTACACGAAATGGGGATCTCAATAGACCAGTTATTTGATGGAAAAGCGATAACCAGGGCAATACCAGTTGTAAACAGGAAAAACCTGGTTGTTAAATTCAGCCCACCAGAATCAATGTGCGGCTGAATTCTCTTTTTTAATTTCTTATTTTTTTGGATTGTTGTGGATATCGAGGTTGATGTTTGCGGATATGGTATTAGTTTCATACCTGAAAAATAGCTTTGATACCCTAAAATATAAATCTCATAAAAAATGTTTGAGGCCAAGTGGAGTTAACTTTGAAAATAACACTTCATTTTTTAATGCGAATCTTGAACTTACAATGTCTACATGACTATCTATATATAAACACTGTCATATAATAGAACATCATCAAATAAAACTAAAAGTCTATTTATGATTGATTTTAGAAGGGATTCTTTACTATGAAATTCCCTTGGTAAGCTTTACTCCGAATTAATGGAGGGTTTAAGATGAAACAAAGTTTAAACACACTTATCACACTAACGGGATCAGTACCATATATTCATGATATCCTAATACTATTCAAAGACAAAAGATATTCTAAAGAACTAAATCAAGGCCTAGCAGCCGTTTTCTACCCAAAAATGGATGCACTTGAAGACGCTTATTTTAATTTTACGATGGATATGTATTGTTTACTTGGTGTTGTTTTTTCAGGAAACTGTTTAATATACAATAATTCAAAAAAGGTCACTGACACTATTCAATATCGTTTATGTGATTCAATGAACCAATTAGATGAAGCGTTCACGAAAGTTATTTCTGTTTTTCAAATTCACAAAGATGAATTTAAAGAGCTATTCGAAAATGAACCAAAAAAGAAAATACTGCTAAATCATCTGATATCTATATATGACCCTTCGAAAAAAGAAATTGATTATTTAGCATTTGGAGATATCAACTTTTCGATTTTCGATTGCACTTCCTCTATGGACGAACCCCGTGTGGATTTCACTTCTACTCTCAACGAGATTCAAGAGAACACAAAAATCGCTAAAGCTATGAACATAACATCTCTGCAACAATACCAACCTGGTATAAATATGCTAAATCTATTCATTACAAATGAGAAGTTTCGTTTAGAATACACTAAGTTTATTAAAAAATGGATTCCCAAAAATCAAACATTAACCAAAGGACATACGCTTAAGCACGGAGCTACCACAAAATAATATATACATTTTTTCACACAGCTGATTTTCAAATAGTGTTACCGTTCTTGAAATTTAGGTCACCCGACCGAAAAATGTTATAGGTTATTCTGGGCGAATCCTGTGTATCCGATTAATAATATCAAGTCAGATTTCTTATATTTCTAAATTGTTGTCACTGTCCAGATCAGTGTCTGATGATGCGGGTATTAATTATATACCTGAATTATCACATCGATACCCAAAAAATCAGCTATTTACCTATAAAATACCCCATTTACCTTAAAAATAGCCATTTTTGGGGGATTTTATGGGTAAGCATATGATTGCCTGCAGCTTGTTTCTATTTGGAGAATTTCCATTACCTGAAAATTCATACGCCTACCTGAAAATAAGATGTTTACCTAAGAATTAGGTCATTTACCCAGAAAATACCCTGGAACAAAAGCCTTTAATTTTCACGGTTTGCAATCTGCCGTTAATTTCCTGAACAGTCAACTGCAAACGATTTTTTTAGATGGGTTAACAATACGACGCAAGATGTTGAAAATAACTGCTTACCCTAAAAGTTGACCTGATACCTTAAAAATACCCCCAATACCCGAAAAATACCCCTCATACCCAGCAAATAACTGTTTTTTGGCTATTTTATAGGCAAAGCCCAAGTGAACGAAAAATATAAATATAATGAGTACTAACTAAAGGATAGTAACTGAGCAATAATATCCACCCTACAGTAACTTCAACATATTAACTGTAGGACAAGACCATCAGTTACCCTCTCAAAGACCTGTAAACAGAGACCTGAGAACAGACAAAAGGTGAACCTGTATCACCTTTAAAAACGGATTTATTCCCTTCGCGAGAAAGAGGATGAGAACCTGAAACTCTCATCTATCCTGAGAGACATGGACAGAGCGAACAAAACAAAAACTCCACTCTCAAATTTCCACCCCTGGCAGGGTTTCCACGTCTTTCAGGCAGCTTCCTGCGAAGAAAGGATAGGAAAACTGTTCAACACCTCCAGAACCACTTACAGATCAAGCTGAAGGTCATCAGCCAACTGAAATAAGATATTAAATAAGAAATACACAAAACAGGGAAATCTGAAAAGAGACCAGCAGAACTGGGATCTGAAGATAACCTGGAGTCAAGTAAGGAGGAATTTGTACATGAAACTGCCAGTAAAGAGACCATCCCGTGACGTGTACAGCTGGGACCCGTTTGATGAGATAAGAAGAATGCAGGAACATATGGAACAGATGTTAAGAACTTTTCCTGCACTGGAAAACAGATACGTAAGCGAGACCTTATCCCCACTGACCGATGTGGCAGAAGAAGATGACAGGGTAATTGTTACAACAGACCTGCCGGGCACTGACAGAGAAAATGTCGAGCTGAGCCTGAGGGACAACTTCCTTGTAATCAGTGCAGCGAAAGGGAAAGAAGAGGAAACAGAAAAAGAAGGCTACCTCAGAAAAGAGCGGTCTTTCATGCGCTACTACCGTGAAATTCCTCTTCCGGAAGGCGTAACCGAAGAAGGGGCAACTGCCCAGCTCAAAAACGGCGTCTTAACAGTTAACCTGCCAAAAACAAAATCCGTGACCGGAAGAAGAATTCAGATTGAATAAACCTCAGATTGAATAAACCGGTAAAACGGATTCTGTTCAGAGCTCCCATATCCTGAAGTTAGCCTGAAAAACTAAAAAGGTAACCTCCATCTTTCAAAACTGTCTATAAGAAAGAACCTGCGGGCGGACTGATGCATACAACTCGATTCATATAAGCCTGCAGGTTCCATAAAAACGAAAAATTAAGAATCATCCATAAGTTAAGAATCAGCCTTTTTTAAAACTGTGTCAAACTGTGTCAAACTGTGTCAAACTGTGTTAAACTGTTTCTAAAACTTTATTCAAACAATTATTTAAATAACCCCGGATTTTTATCCGGGGTGTCCTTCTTTTACAGGTTCTTTTGCAGGCTCTTCTACTTTTTTGATTACCAAAAAACCAGCCAGGAGCATAAGCAGGGCGCAGGCGTAAAAGGGTGTTACAAAAGTCACATATCCTGCAAGGAAGCCTCCGAAGATAGGGCCGAAAGCCATTCCTGCTGCCTGGGCAGTTGTTATGATGCTGAGCCTTGAGCTTAAAGAAGAGCCGTCCGAGAGATCGGCTGCAAGCGCCATTGCAGGCGTGTCTATTGAAGCTACAAGCAGCCCCTGAAAAGCCCGGAAAAAGATGAGCTGGTTTATGCTTGTTATATAGCCCATCCCGACAACCAGCGGGACACTCAGGAAAAGGCCGCCAACGATAAGTTTTTTCCTGCCAATCCTATCCGAGAGGCTGCCGAGAGGAGCCTGGAAAAGCAGCCTTGCGAAAATGTAGGCTGAAACCGCAACTCCCAGGGAAAGCTCGGATGCTTCGAGCCTGATCTCGTATTCAGGGATAAGGGCAACTACCATCATTATCCCAACCATCATCATTAGCATGGCGCCTGCAAGGGAATAAACTGAAGCATAGCTTTTTTTGCCGCTTTTGTTTTCGGAAACCGGTTCAGGAGAGCCTCTGGTTTCTTTTACGAAAAAGGTCACAAGAACCAGGCTTACCAATCCAAGCAGGGCACAGGAGTAAAATCCGGCATCAAAACCCCAGTATCTGGCTATTGCTCCCCCAACAACAGGCCCGAGCCCGAAGCCGACCCCTCTGATGGTTGTATAGACTCCTACGGCTTTTCCCCGGGTCTCAGAGGTCGAGATATGCGTAACCATTGCGATAACCGCAGGTATGGTCGCCCCTACGGTAATCCCCTGCAGCAGCCGGATAAAGAGCAATTGCTCATAGCTTGTTACCTGCGAGTAAAAGAAAGAAAAGAAGGTATACCCTATCAGCCCGAAGAGGATGAAAGGCCTCCTGCAGTTAAGCCTGTCCGAGAGCCTGCCCATAAGGGGCTGCGTAAGGGCGCTGAAAAGCCCGAAAACCGTCATTACAAGCCCTGCCCTGGCAACAAGGGGAAGCCCGGAAAAAAAGGATACCCCAAGGTCAGAGATATATAAAGGAATCAGAGCAACCAGCATCCCGGACCCCAGGTCTTCGCAAAACCGGGACAGAGAGAGAACATAGAGCTCAGGATTAATATTACCGGAACATTCCGGAAACGAATTTTTCTGCAGGTTACAGGTATTCATGTTTGCTCAACTTAACTTAAAAGTGAGTTATATCCAAAAAATAAAAAAGATCTTACAATATAAAACGATGTTGAAATCGTTTTACTCGGACGTGATAAAGAAAATATGAAAATGAGTAGTAAATAACGGTGGACACCCAGCCTTGTATGGGTCTCAAAAATGAGGAGGCTCTCAGAAGCCTCAAAACTTCTCCTCTATGACTTCGCCTCCAGGTTCCGTTTCCTTGAAGATCTGCCCCTCGAAACGATATACCTCTGCTCCTTTAACCCAGGCATCCGGAGAAAGGCCGGCTTTCATGCAGGTATGGCTCAGGAAGTCGATAGGATCCATATTGTTCTCAGGAGCGACCTGAGGAAGCAGCAGCCCCTGATAGTAGCCCTGTTTCACGATGAGCCCGTGCTTGCCGATCTCCACATTATCCGGGAGGTCCTTTGGAGCTACATTGATCTTTTCAGGTTGAGTCAGTATCGTAACCTCAACGACTATGCTGTCCAGCTCCTCCTTCTCGACCGGGGGAAAGCGCGGGTCCCGGGTTGCCGCAGAGACTGCGGAGTCCAGAATTGCTTCCTTAAGGCTTGAGTCAGGATAAGGATGTCCTATACAGCCCCTTAAAAGCCCATCTTCCGTCAGTGTGACAAAAACGCCCCGATTCTCCCCAAAGACCGGAGAAAGATCAATGCCTGACTCCTGCGGCCCGGGAAGCCTGCCCTCCGATAAAAAGGTTTCAATTGTTTTTCTTGCAAGCTTGACTGCGGCCCTACCTTCTGTTTCTGTAAGCATGCTTGAACCAACACCTGTAAACTGCGTTTAACCTGTTAATTATGCGTTTAAGCTGTGAATACCAGCCAGTAATGTCAACCACTGGTTAGTATGATGGTATGTATGGAAACTGGTATAACAGTATGTTATTGGAACTGATTAAAGTACATTTCCGGCATTGTATGGAGTCCTGAAAAGGGAAAGATAATGAAAAAAGGGATTGGAAAATAAATTGAAGGAAGAATGGAAAAAATTGGAAAAATAATGAAAACAGGATTGGAAAAAAATTGAAAGAAGAATGAGAAAAAAGCAAAATAAGAATGAAAGATAATTAATGAAAAGAAAAATAAGAAAATTCCGACAGAGAATGGCAGACAGAAATCCTTTCTTACTGCCGGAACTCGCAGGAAACAAAACCTTAAAAATTTTTAGCTTCCTGATATTTATTGTAGGCAGCCTTCAGAGCCTCGACTCCGGGCAGCTTTTCCCCTGCAAGATAATCGATGCAGGCTCCTCCACCTGTGCTGATATGTGAGAAGCGGTGTTCCAGACCGAGGTGTGAAACTTCAACCGAGATGTGTCCCCCACCAATGATTGAGAAATCGGATTTAACAGCAGCTTTTATAATTTCATGGGTCCCGAGGGCAAAAGCATCGACCTCGGAAACTCCTGCAGGGCCATTTAAGACAACGGTTTTGGCGTTCTGAATTTCATTTGTGAACTCCACAATAGTTTCGAGCCCTATATCGTTAATGGGCAGAGAATTGGAGTTAAGCTCAGAGATATGAACTTCGACGCGTTTCTTGTCATCGTTTAAGGCTACATCCTTCGGAAGGCCAATCCGGTCTTCGAACTTCGCAAGCAAGCCTCTCGCCTTTTCAATCTGGTCTTCATAGCCCTGAGATTTGATGAAATCCATATTTGCTTTTCCGATGTTTACTCCTGAAGCAGCAAGCCCAACATTTGCAACCACTCCGGTAAGAAGCACTCTGTCAGCCCCTCCATTTGTGAGAACGTTTTCAGTCACTCTAAGGGAGTCGTCCACTTTTGCCCCACCCAGCACGAAAACACTTGGCCGTTCCCCTCCTTTGACCCCTCTGTCCAGAGACGTAAGCTCTTTTTCCATTACTCTGCCAGCTCCTGATGGAAGGACTTCGGTAAATCCGACAACGGAGAGATGGGACCTGTGGGATACTGCAAATGCATCATTCAGGAAAATATCGACAAAAGGTGACAGTTTTTTAACCATATAGGTATTGGCCTGTTCTGCGGTCGTTCTTTCAAGACTTTCTTCCGAATAAAACCGGACGTTTTCGAGCATTATAACGTCCCCATTTTCCATAGAGGCAATCTGGGTTTTTGCAAATGTCCCGAAAATGTCATCCACGTAAGTAACTTGCCTGCCAAGATATCTGGACAGCAGGTGAGCGTGAGGTTTCATCGTAGTGAAATCTTTTTTTCCGGGCCTGCTCTGGTGCGCAAGCAGAACAACTTTTGCACTTTCAAGGTCTTTCAAGGTCGCAATATGGCTCCGGATCCTCATATCATCCAGAATGTGGCCCTGGGTGTCCATAGGAGAGTTCATGTCGACCCTTACAAGAATCGTCTTTCCGCTTATGTCAAAATCATCGATCGTAAGAAAGTTTCTGGAAGTCATTACCCTCAGCACACCTTTGTAAACAAAATTTTATATAGATAGGAGAATAAAACTTAAAATATAATATTGTAGAAAATTTTATTCATTCAGTATTGGTTATCTTTGTCATGGAATTTTTTCCATAAATAAGTTTGTTCCCGTTCACGCCTCAAGAGATGTGTCTCAAGAGACGGGCCTCAAGAGATGTATTACTATTTTTATATGAAAAACAAGAAAAAAGGCAATTAATTCAAGAGAAAAAAACAATTATTACCAGAGGAAAAGGCAGCTAACACCGGAAGAAAAAAGATATTGATTAAGTACCGGTTTCAGGAAAAAGCTGTACTCTCAGGATAACAGGAAAAACGAAGGAGACAAAGTTATGGCAGCAGAGGAAGAAGACTGTGGGAATTTTGAAGAGAGAGTTCGAAAACTGGTGGAAGCCGGGTATGCCGCTATTGGCAGGGAAATAACCGCCTGTACACGATGCCAGCTCCATAAAAATGCAATCAAAAGAGTAATAGGAAAGGGGTCCTGCAATCCGAAAGTACTCTTCATAGGAGAGGCACCGGGAAAAAACGAGAATGAAACCGGGATTCCATTCTGCGGAAGGGCAGGAAAAAAGCTGGATAAAATGATAGAATACATGGGGCTTACTGAAACGGACTGGACGGTGGTAAATACTGTCAAATGCCGCCCTCCGGAAAACAGAAACCCAACGGCGAGTGAAATAGAATGCTGCAAACCCTTCCTTGCTGCCCAGATAACCCTGCTTGACCCCGAGATCATAATTCTCCTCGGCAACACAGCTGAGAAGTCCTACTGCCCCGAAAGAAAACTGGAATGGGGGGTCCCTGTAGAACACGAAGGAAGAATGATCCTGAAACTCTACCACCCTGCAGCGCTGATTTACACGGCTTCGAAAATAGAAGTTCAGAGGGCTTTTATAGATAAAAACAGGGATCTGTGGCAGTAAAAAAGACAGAAACTTACGAATATTCAGCCAGGGAAAACAGCCAGGGAAAACGGCCAGGGAAAATGGCCCTCGGAGAAATAATTAAGAATTGGGCTTCAGGAAACTGAGGTGCCATTTTTTAATTCATAAATTATAAATAAAACGATCCAGCTATTATTATTTGGACTTTTTATATAATACATGAGGAGGGGGGAGTATGTCAATGGTGAAAATGTCACCGGATGTGTTTTCATGTTCAGATGACCAGGGAAACCTGGACATCGAAATTGATCTGCCGGGAGTCAAGAAAGAGAGCATCGAATTGAAGATGGTTGAGGACGGCTTTTTCATAAGAGCAAAAAGAGAAGAGACCGGAGTTGAATACGCCGGAACTTACGCATTCTGCTGCGGGATTGTCCCTGAAAAAGCTGTTGCAAAGTATCTTAACGGCAAACTGTATGTGACAGTACCTTATAGGGAAGCCGTAGAAACAGTGGATATCAAAATTCAGTGAAAAACTGAAGAGTAATAAGGTTAACGCCAGCACTGGAAGTTGAAATGCCTTATTTCAGGGACTGATAAGATGGAGGAAAGATGTATCCAGTAATTGATTATAACAAATGTACCGGAGCTCTTGCTTGCTATGAAGTTTGTCCTGCGGAAGTTTTTGATATTGAAATGATAGATGAAGTAAAAAAGGCAGTAGTAGCCAGCAAGGAAAATTGCATAGAGTGCGAGCAGTGTGTGGAAGCCTGTCCGGCAGATGCTATCGAACTTGTTGAGGGCTGAGTTCAAATCCCAAAAAGGTGGTGAAAAGAGTGTATCCAAGAATTGACTACGACAAATGTGTAGGCTCACTCGAATGCTATGATGTCTGCCCTGTGGACGTGTTTGATGCGAAAGAGACAGAAGAAGGAAAAAGAGCAGTAGTGGCGCGTCCTGAGGACTGCATAGAGTGCGAACAGTGTATACAGGTCTGCCCAACCGACGCAATAGAGCTGGTAGAGGATTAAAAAGATTTGGGGAAGTTTAAGAAGGTTTGGAGAAGTAAGGCCTGAATTATAATCGTAAAACATCAGCATGGATCTTTACCCAAAAATTGGATAAAAAATCCATGAAAAGTGAATTAAAAAAATCTTCCATAAAATTTCTTTTTTGTTTTTAGGAATAAGCGGAGTTGCAAAAACCCTACAGCCATCGATTTTAAAGTTCTGTTATTTACCAGGATCTACATTTTAAGGCTCTTTTGAAATGCGGAGAAGGAAAAAGGAATGGAGCTGTCTGCTGCAATAATTCTCTTTGTTATCTTTACTGCCGTAATAGGTATTGCAGGAATCCGGCTCAGTAGAACCGCAGACCAGTTTGCAGACCTTACGGGATTTGGGGAAGCTGTGGTAGGAGGAGTGCTCATAGGGAGCATTAATTCCCTTGCAGGAACCATAACCTCAATCACGGCTGCCTATCAGAACCACCCCGAGCTTGCGGTCAGCAATGCACTTGGGGGCATCCTTGCCCAGACAACTTTTCTTGCTCTTGCCGACATCAGCTACAAAAAAGCAAATCTTGAGCATGCAGCTGCCTCCTATACCAACCTGATGCACGGCACTCTTCTCATAATCATGCTTTCCTTTATTTTTCTGGTAACGTTTTCTCCTGAATTTTCGGTAATGGGGACCAATCCCGCTTCTATTCTCATGATAATCGGGTATACTGCTGGAGTACGTATGATCTGGAAAGCAAAGAGGAGAGCCATGTGGATTCCGAAAAGTACGGCATCAACAGTTGAAGACCTGGTTCTGTATGTGGAAGATGAGAACCTGAACAAAAAAAGCGTTGCAATAAAGTTTTTTATACTGGCAGCAATTGTAGCCTTTTCGGGATATGTGGTGGCAGAGACCGGAATAGTAATTGCTGCAGAAACAAAGCTTTCCGAGACCATTGTAGGAGGGCTTTTTACCGGAGTAGCCACCGCGCTTCCCGAACTCATTGTTACTCTTACGGCAGTCAGGCAGGGGGCCCTGACCCTGGCAGTGAGCAATATCGTAGGAGGGAATACCTTTGATGCGCTCTGTGTGGCTTTTTCGGATATCGCCTATCTAAACGGCTCCATATACCATGTGCTTGCCAGGAGCCAGATGTTCATAATCGCCATGACCCTGATGCAAGTTTCAATCCTGGTCATGGGCCTCCTTGACAGGGAAAAGCACGGCATAGCGGGTATAGGCTGGGAGAGCTTCCTGATCATTGTGCTTTTTGTCGGAGGATACGCACTCATCATTTATTCCTGAGCCCTCCGAAAGGGCAACTGCCTGGCCAAAAAGATTTGCCCGGCAGTTTTCCAGAGTTTTTTCCAGACTATCCAGGACTAAAGGGTCTCTATCTCTATTTGCCCGCGGCACCAGCAAAACTGGCTGCTCCGCCGGGGCATAGATTTTAACTTCACGGCCTTTACAGCTCCATTTTACCTGCCTGACCTTTATCAGGCCAACCTTTTCCAGCACGGCAAGGTTGTATGTCAGTGTATTCAGGCGGAGCCCAAGTTCTGATGCAAGTTCGCCTGCAGACATCTGTTTTTTCTGAAGCTGTTTAAGGATTTGCATAGGAAGGGTCCTTGAAAGAGTCCTTGCAAGCAGAGACACCTCGTCCGGCAGCGACAGGACAGGTACGGGAACTAAATCCTCAGTTATCTCCAAACCTTTCGACCTCCTTTCCAGTTCCCTGAAGCAAATAACTCAAAAACCAAAGAACTCAAAAGCATTATAATCTCCTTATTCTTATTCCTTCTCTTATTTCCCGACTTATTCTGGAGCTTCAGGCCCTCACAGATCTCCCAGAGCCCGAACATCTGCAACCCTTACAATTAAAATGTTCATTTGTACCAGTTATTGCATTCATAATCGGTAGCGACAACGTTACAAATAGTGGTCCCATTGCTAACATTATCTGCTGCACTTGCGGTTCCTGATGCAACTGAATTAAGACAGCAAGAGCAGCCAGTGAAACTGCTGTATATTTCTTCATTTTGTTCATTCCTCCGTATTATTTACAAAAAATTTCAGATTTTGTCGGGATTTTCAAATATCTAGCATAGCTTCCGCTAACAGTTGACTGCTAACGATCAAAAACCTGGAATTTTTAAGTTATCTCTCCAGAACCCCAAACTTTTGGAAATATTGCTAGACTAATATAAACGTGAAGTAAGGAAACTGTTTGCCTGTTTCTTTATATTCAGTGGTATTTGATGTGTATTTGATGTGTATTTGATGTGTATTTGAGGTATTTTTGGGATTGATTTTATCTTGAAATGATTTCGCTCCGAAACTTGCTTCGTGTTATTCATATTTTCATAATCCAAACAATCAAATCAAGAAGAAGAGGAGACATTCGCCTCCCCACCTCCCTCTATTTTTCCGAGTGCTTCCTCTGCGGCAGTCCTCACGTATCCATATTCTTCCATATCCGTGCTGATCCGGCGCAAACCTTCGATAGCTTCAGGCCCTCCAAGTTCTCCTAAAGCATTAACCTGCGAATTTCTAACTTCTGCCTCTCTTTCGGTTTCAAGAGCATTGAGAATGGGATCAACAGCTCTCCGATCTCCAAATATTCCAAGACTATATGCAGCACTTTGCCTGACTCTATAGTATTTATCCCCAAGCAAAGAAATCAAAGGATCGACTGCTCGAGGGTCTCCTATTTCTATAAGTGAGTGGACAATTTCTACTCTTACAAACCTGTTCTCATCCTCAATGACAGCAATAAGAGCGTCAGCAGCCTCAGGATCTTTGTATCTCCCCAGGGCATCGATAGCAACAAGTTGTAGAGTCGGATCTTCAGCCTGAAGGAATGTTGCAATAAAGGGTATGGCTTTTTACTTCCAATGTCTCCAAGGGAGTAGGCAGCGGCTTTCTGCACCTCGAGCTCATCATCCCCAAGCAAATCAATCAGTGGTTGCTCTATCCGGGAAACTTCTTCAGGTTCATTAAAAAAGCCCAGGGCAGTAGCAGCTTTCTTTTCATCTCCTTCAAGGGCCCGCAAAAGAACATCCGTAGGGTCAATGTTAGCCCTGGCAGGCTGGAATTCTTCGCCTGAGGCATTCTCAAGGGAGACTTTTAAAATCTTCTCCGGTGCTTCCTCTGCTGTGATATTGAGAGCTTTTACCTGTGCCACAGAGTCCGTTACGGAAAAAACAGAGTTCTGAACCCCCAGGGACGGCAGAACCTGAGCCAGCGCCAGCCCTCCCAAAAATCCGGAAAAAAGGAGAATATACGCTTCTTTTACAGTATATACATACGGAATATCCACAACCTTGAACGTGTCCCCTTCCAGCTGGATCACCACCGGTGAGTCTTCAAGCAGGAGGTTGATGGCGACAGTGCTCGAAAGAAGCAGGATACCCACAGCCAGCATGAATCTTTTCCGTTCCCGAGTAATACTACCACCTCATTTACTACCTTCACTATGTACGAAACAAATGTTATAATTTTAGTTTGACCTGAACCCGAGACGTCTCATAATTCTGAAACCACCGGCAGATGATAACGAAAATTAATTTGAGATGGCATATTAAAAAATAAGAGGATCTGCCGTGCAGGGGACAGAGAATAGGCTGAAATAGTAAATGAATGGGGCAAAGAACCAGGCAAATAGGCCAGATGAAAATACAGGTAAATGAATAGAACCGAAAAACAGGCATGTTATGGAGAGATTAAGAAGAAAATAAAGAGAAAAAAGACTGCTCCTGAAAAAAGTAATCAATTCCATCCTTTTTTCTTCAAACTACCAGTTTATTTCAAAGTAGAATTTTTCCTTCAAAGTGTTAATTTTTCTTCAACTTAAGCCTCATATCCACAGCCAGGGCTCCCTTTCCCTCTTCCAAAACCATCAGGGGGTTAATCTCAAATTCCTCGATTTCCGGAAAATCGCAGACAAGCCTTGAAACTCTTAAAATGGTATCTACCAGAGCATCAATATCCGAAGGCTTTGCGCCCCGGGCTCCGGTAAGGAGAGGATAGGTTTTGATTTCGGTGACCATCTCCCTGGCTTCATCTTCATTCACCGGGGCAATGGCAAACCTTACGTCCTTGAGGATTTCCACATAAACGCCGCCAAGCCCGAACATCAACATGGGTCCAAAGGTCGGATCACGGATCATCCCGATAATTACTTCTTTTCCTCCGGAGAGCATTTGCTGCAGCTGGACACCTTCAAGAAATGCATCCGGCCTTTTCTTCGGGATGCTTTCAATCATTTCCCGGTAGGCAGCCCTCACCTCATCTCCGTTTTGCAGGGAGAGCCTGATCCCTCCGACATCAGATTTATGGGAAATCTGCGGAGAGATGACCTTCAGTACAAGAGGATAACCTATCTCCTCTGCAGCTTTAATGGCTTCCTCTTCAGTCTGTACAAAAGCGGTTTTCACTGTAGAGATGCCATAAGCTTTCAGGATGCCGAAGGATTCAATGCCCAGTGTATGTTGACCTTTTTCTCTGGCACCCTCAAGAATTCCAGCTGCTGTAGCCCTGTCTGTCCCGGGCTCAGGAGAGATGAGATCTACCTGCTTCATAATCATATGACATCTTCAGGACAGTTATAATTGTAGGTTTATGCTCAAAATATTTGATAGTACAATGTATACCAGCTGTATGAAGAGTTTTTGAGGTTAGCTTAAAGGGAGATTATTTTAATCGTATCAAGAAAAATCTATATTTACAAGGATGTGAACTACCACTCAGCTAAAGACTGAGTGGCTTCTTGGTTCATTCCTCCCTCTATTGAGGGCAAGTCCCCAAGCTCTTCCCCGCGTTC